>NZ_JBCPXV010000002.1:0-183658 GCF_039581225.1 Ornithinibacillus proteolyticus
TCACCTCCTTGTTCTTTGTTAATTATATTATATCACCTTACTTGCGTATATGCAAGTAAATGTATGAAGTTTTTTAGTTTTTTTAATAAAAAATAAGCCCGAAGAATACTTATTCATCAGGCTTCCACACTCTTTCTTGTCGTTCAAATCCACTTGCCTTATCCCTATAAAGATATTCGCTCATTAATTCTTCCGTCATTTTCTTTAGTTCATCTGATGTAAACTCAACCACTTCTTTATTAATTTGGTACTTCCCAACTTCGAGACGTCTAATGTCAATATGATGATTAGATATTAGATCCGCTTTTAATTCATAGTAATCTTTATGCATTCGTTCAATTATTGATTCCACCATATCCATGTATAAATTGCCGACTTCAAAACTTTTAAAGCGTTCCAAGTCTTGTTTAAACACAGTTACTGCAAGTGGGTAGGCGATGTATTTTTTGATTAGTTCATTCATCCTTATCAACAAACCTCAACCCTTGATTTAACCTCTCAATTTTTTGTCTAATCTCCTCTTGTTTTCCTGGCGACTTAGTTTTAGTTAATTTCTTCATCAGCTTTTGTTCCTCTTTAAATATTTTTTCCTTGTTCATTTTGATTCTCCTTTTCGTATAAATCAGTTACTTCACAATCAAGTATATCAGCCAATTCCACGGCCATTTCTAAAGATATTTTTCTTTCTCCAGAAATGTATTTTGACAATGTAACTGGGTTTATTTCCAGCCTCTTTGCTATGTGCCCTTTTTTAAGACCACTATTTAATATCATTTCATTAATCCTCAGCCTCATAATAATCACCTAATTTAATAATTCTATAATATTCCTCATAATCCTTTATTAACTTTTTAATATTTTTTTTAGTCATTTGTAATAGGTACAAGTACATCTGCATATTTTTATATCAAAGTCGCTCAAAAACGCAATTCACAACTCATCGTTTCACTCTATCGTGTTCATTAATATGACCAAGAAATTTTAATTGATTTATAGCTGTTAACCACTGAAACCAAGACATCGGAATATACCAAACAGTGTTCCATAGAGGACTATACCGAGGCACAAACTTCGGAATATACCTAGGAAGGGAGGATGGAAGATGGACGTTATTTTAGGTGGTGGAATAGCAGCCGTTACTATGTATGCAGCTGCAAGGTGGAATCCAACTGTAAGTGAAAAGAAGAAGATCCTTCAGACATTAATTAATATTGGATTTACTGCAAAGGACCAGGAACCAAAGTTATTTAAAACAATTAAAGATGATAACTGGAACGATTATATCTTTAATGTTCCTTATGGAAAGGTTGATGATGAAGACACACAACCAATTCTTGAAAAGACTTTGGGTAAACCCGTTAAGGTAAATTTCAAACAAAAATTATTTATCCGAGTGTACAATGATCAACTTCAAAAGAAAGTTCAGTACAAAGATTTCCCAGCATTAGAAAACACATGGAGTATTCCAGTTGGTAAGACACAGGAAAATATTCTATATCATGATTTTGATGAAATACCACACATGACTGTTGCTGGAGCAACTCGTTGGGGAAAAACAATATTTATGAAGTCTATGATTACCCACTTAATAGAAAATCACCCTGATGATGTAGAGTTCTATATCTTGGATTTAAAAGGAGGTTTATCTTTCCACAGGTATTCCAATCTGAAGCAGGTAAAAATAGTCGCTGATGATTATAAAACTTCAGCAGTTGCACTGAAAAAAGTTGAAAAAGATATTAAAAAAACAATGAACGAGTTCAAACCGAAGTACTATGAAAATATTGTTGAAACGAATATTAAGACACGTAAATTTATCATCATTGATGAAGCTGGAGAACTTACTCCCAACAATAGTATGAGTGACCAGGATAAACAATATTTAAAAAAATGCCAGCAAATTATAACTCATATTCTAAGAGTTTCTGGTGGGCTTGGTTATAGATGTATTTACGCAACCCAATACCCTACTGCAAAAATTATGGATAACCAAATAAAGGCTAATGCTTCAGCAAAAATAACATTCAGATTACAAACAGGTGTACAGTCTAAAGTTGCTATTGATGAAACGGGTGCGGAAAAATTAGAGTACCCTGGTAGAGCCATCTACAAAACAGTTGAAAATCATATCGTGCAAACACCTTATATAAGCAATGCTGAAATGTGGAAACGTCTAAGGAGGTATGAACAACAGAATGATTCATCAAGAAAAGAGATC
The DNA here is from genome assembly GCF_039581225.1 of Ornithinibacillus proteolyticus. Lineage (NCBI taxonomy): Bacteria > Bacillati > Bacillota > Bacilli > Caryophanales > Bacillaceae > Ornithinibacillus > Ornithinibacillus proteolyticus. The sequence goes on from NZ_JBCPXV010000002.1 coordinate 2,219, forward strand.
ACAGAGGGAGGAACGGATACTGTTACGTTTGGCTGATTTGAATTTTGCTACTCGTAAACAATTACAGGTCATTGAAAACTTAGGAGGGGAACGTAACGCAAGAAGAATTCTTTATCAAATGGAAAAGGATAAATCAATAAAAAGTGTAAGGCAGGAACAGAAAATATATTATTTATCGAATAAGGGGAGAGATAGAATAGGAATTAGTCCTGGAGAATTGAAAAGGGATAAAATCAAACATACTTTAATGCTTAATGATCTATTTATCCAATTAGGGCAACCAAAGGACTGGCGAAAAGAATTTCCGGTTAATCGTAATGGAGAATTGTATATTATTCCAGATGCATTGTATACAGAGAGTGGGATTTTCCACTTTGTTGAAATTGATAATGTGCAAACGATGAAAACCAACTTAGAAAAAGTTAAAAAGTATAAAGACCTCTTTTCTGATATGGAAAAACAATTCCACCATAAACCTGTATTGATTTGGTACTCTTTATCCCCAATCAGAAAAGAGAAGTTAAAGATTGCTTGTAAGAAGGCAAATATAAAATTTGAAATTTATTAGGAGGAGATAGGTATGGAGAAAATCTGGAAGGTAACTGAAACATTAATAAAAGTGATTGACGAGGAGCAAAACCATGAAAGAAAACTGCGTTTGATAGGGGTAGTTAAAGAATTAAAGAGCATCCATCAGAGTTGTATGGATGAACTAGTCGAGGCTATAGAGTGATGTTGTTTCTAATCTCATATATTGCTTATGAATTATGCGTTGGCGTTCAGTCAGTGAGGTTGAACAAAAGAGACGAAAAGGAACTAGATCAATTAATCACCATGCTTGATGGATCTAAAACAATGGATGATTTAGAAAATAAAATATTGCAGCATAGCTATTCACGTCATCCTTATATTCCACCAACATTATTATTCAAAGAAACCAGATATTCATACAAAAGAAGGAATTCGACAAAAAATGTAGAATAAGTATAGTACAAAAATACTAGGAGGACTCATGTTGAAACGACTAATTTTTATTGCAATAGTATTATTACTCTTAACCGCCTGTGGAAGTGAAAACGGAGCTAAAAAAGCTGCAGAAGGGTATATGGATGCCGTAAAAGTAGGGGATAAATTTGATGCGTTTAAAGCTAGTGAAGGTTTTATTGACGTATTTGATTACGAGTTTCTACAGGTTGTAGATAAACAAGAGATCCAAGATACCAGGACTATTGATTATGATTTTTGGAAGGATTATGAAACAGAATACTACGACAGCTTCCTGGATTACAAAGATTACTATAAGGAACTATATGACGGTTATGAGATTCTTGAGGATAACGATGACGAGCTGATCTTGTGGGATGGAAAAAGTTATTACGATGTTTATACATTGCTGTATAACGTTGAGATAGCTAATGGAAAAGGCGAGAAGTTATTTAAAAAAGCAGAAATTACAGTGGAAGAAGGCATCTATTGGGATGGAGATGACTATAAAGATGGTTGGATTATTACAGACGTATATCTCAGATAAACCAATCCTTATTATTAATAAATAATAATACTATTAATAATATAAATATAATAAATATAATTATAATTATATTATTTATTATATTTATATATAGTATATACTATTTTAAGAGGGGGTTATTTTTTATAAGAAACAGAACTGCAAAAGTTTTGTTTATTTAACCCCCTCTTAAAAAATCAATATTATATATTTTCTTCTAAATTTAATCTTCTTTATATATCACTCCCGGTTGGTCCAGAAAACAATATTAAACCTGCTGGGGAATTCATCCACGTTTTGATTGTATGAAGTTGTTGTTTAAAGAGAAAAAGTTGTTCCAGAGATAAGTTTTGCTGTTGTGGAAGGAGTCGAATAGCTAGGCTTTCTAATTGGTTAACTGGTAAAGTAGACAGCCGAAGGGAGTATTTATCGGATGTTGTGGAGTGAAAAAGTGTCCCATTTTGGGGCTTTCTATTTTCACCGATATCCATGCCTGATGTAAACTTATAATAAGTAAGAAGGGATTCATAACGATTAATTGAGATCGATTGATAAAGTATTCGTTTACCATATACGCGGAAGTAAATATTTGTCGTCGTTTCAAAGGGGTAGAAGTGGATATCCGTGGCTTGGTTTTCAATGGCATTTGTAATGATATGACGGGATAGTCTTTCAGCAGTAGTCAATAGGCAACACCTCCATTTTTGGTTCTATATTTATTTTGATTCGACATAAAACGGGTAAATCCTTCTTTTTTCTTAAAATTTTTTGAAAGAGGAGTAAATAAGTTGAAACAGCTATATTTAATTGGCTTCATGGGAAGCGGTAAAACTACTGTTGGTCGCTCGATTAAGGAACAGTATGGAATCGATTATATCGATCTGGATGAGGCGATTGAGAGTAGATTACATAAACGTATTGTCGATATTTTTAAAGAAGAGGGAGAAGGAGCATTTCGTACGTATGAAACCGAGACTTTAAAAGCATTAAAGACCACACCAATTATTGCAACCGGTGGGGGAATTATAGAACGAAGTGAAAATATTTCGTATATGAAAGAAAATGGGATCATTATTTACTTAAAGACTTCCTTTAATACCATTAAATTAAGATTAACACGCGATCAATCCCGTCCATTATGGAAGGATGAAAAACAGAATAAAGCTTTATTTGACAAAAGAAATAAAATCTATGAACATGCTGCGGATTATATCGTTCATTGTGATAACCGATCGACAAAGGAGATACTAGAAGAAATTGTAAGCCTGTACAGGTATAAAGGGATTTTGGATAGTGAAGACTAAACATAATCCTATATATAAGGGGTGGTTATCATAAAAGGAAACGATTATGTGAAATTTATGACCGAGCAAGTTGTATCGTATATTGATCTTCCAAAAGAAGAACGTAGAAAAAAGCGATTAGAACAAAAGGCACAGAGAACGCAAGTCACGATAGGCAACAAATGGTTTGGTGTGTTACCAGTGGCAATTAAGTCTATGTTTAAAAAGGCGGAATGAATGCCTCTATTGGGATAGGGTCTGATCATGAAGTCATTTATCAGACCCTATGGAGGCTTTTTTACGTATTAGAAGCATTTAAATAAAAAATTCCACCATTAATGACAGTAAGCTCAATTTTTGGCTGATAACGTTCTTTTAAGCCCTGTAATTCTTTCTCCATTTGTTCAACATCTTCCTCTTGATCCCCTTCATAGAAATGCTTTAGTAATTCTATTTCCTTGTCCAATTCTTCAAGGGATTCTTTTGCCCAATCGTGCTCAAGGTCCTGGATGTATTGGTTGATGACTGCTAATATTCTGTTATATCCACTCTTTGGTTTAATTAACGGTGTAATGGTATAGCAGTAATCCGAAATCTGCATGAGAAACTCCTTCTTCATTAAGGTATCCATTATTTCCGTTTTCATCATGCCATTTAGTAAGTTTAACCCAATGGAAAATACTTCATCTTTTTTAAGTTTTCCAATGTAGCTTAATTTTAAGTTGATGACGAGCCATGGATGTAGGGCGGTATTTTGATTCGTGTATACCACTTCAAATAGTCTAGTATAGCGTTCATTTTCTTTTAAATGATTCAATATTTGTTGAAGTCGAGGACTACCGAAATGAATTCGCTCACCCTTTTCTTCTAATGACGAGGGGTTTGTAATCAAGGTGAGTTGCATTGGGTCACCCTCTCGTCCCATTTTTTTAATGTAATGCCAATAAAATGGCCTATTCATTAGAGCACGGTCCATTTTCTCATTTAACTGTACCTTAAGTACACCTTCACGATTAGAAAGTATGTCACAATGATGAGCAGTGAAATAGTCTTCTAAAAATGAATGGAGATTAATTGCCATATTGAGACTCCTCTTGGAATGTATTCTGATGTGTATGATGAATAATAGAAGCTAAATTATCTAATTTAATTTTTACCTCTCCAGTAGATGAGGACTCGTTCATAATCGTTTTTACTTCTCCTTCAAAGCTATCAATATTAAGCTCGGCTAATATGTCGTCTAAATGTCCAACTACTTTTTCAAAAAGAGCAATTTTTTCATAGAGTAATTTCATTATATGCTCTTCCAATGTATTACGAATCGCAAAATTATAAATATGCACATCCTTCTCTTGACCATAACGATGAATTCTACCGATTCGTTGTTCTAAGCGCATCGGATTCCAAGGAAGGTCATAATTAATCATATAATGACAAAACTGTAAATTAATTCCTTCACCACCGGCTTCTGTGGCAATTAACACTTGTGCTTTATCTTGGAAGAGTTGTTTCATCCAGTCCTTCTTTCCTCGTTTAAAACCACCACGGAAAGGAACCGAAGTAATTCCATGCTGCTGTAAAAACCACTGCAAATAAAGCTGTGAAGCTCGGTATTCGGTGAAGATAATCACTTTTTCATCACCAATTTGTTTCATTAGCTCAACCACTTTATGCGCTTTGGCATGATGCGGAAGTTGGCCAATTTTATCGATAATCGGCTTTAATATCTCTCTTCCTTGACTTTCTTCATCATTTACATACTTTTGGAGAGATAGATAGCAAGCCTCACGAGAAGAACAAAGCTCTCGTAGAAATGTAATCTTTGAAAAAGATGAGAAAGGTTGAAAGGTATGATCCAACTCGTTATATACGTCATATTCTTCCGGTGTAAAATCGACCCAAATGGTTTCGATATGCCGTTTTGCATGATCTAATTTCGTATCCTTTCTAGTATTTCGTACCATCACTTTTTGAACGAGCTGCTTTAAGTAAACATCCTGATTTAACTTTTTACGATCTCTACCATACTTTTCTAAGAATGATTCATAATTTCCTAAGTGGCCAGGCTTTAATATCGATACTAGGTTGAAGATCTCGATTAATTGATTTTGTACCGGTGTCGCGGTTAATAGTAAACAATATTTCTTCCTTAATGCCCGTACAAATTCATAGTTTTTTGTTTTATGATTCTTTAGTTTATGTGCTTCATCAATGAGGATAAAATCATAATCAATATCTAATATCGCTTCCCGGTGAGGCGAACGTTTTGCTGTATCAATCGATGTCACAATTATATCGTATTGATCCCATGGGAAATGCTTACGAAAGGTAGCAGCCGGAATATAAAATTTTTCATTAAGTTCCTTTACCCATTGATTCACTAGGGAAGCTGGAACAAGAATAAGTACTTTCTTCACTAGTCCACGAATCATATATTCCTTTAATATTAATCCGGCTTCTATTGTTTTCCCTAGGCCAACTTCATCTGCTAAAATAGCCCGTCCATTCATTTCTTCAATTGCTTGTTTGGCTGTCTCAATTTGATGTGGTAAAAACTCCATATCTGGTAAAAATTCAAGAGCTCGTAAACCATGAAAGTCTTTCGTTATTGTAGTAAGCTCTGCTTTATAAGCCATCTGGAATAGCTCCCAAGAGGAAAAGGGTCCATCCTGCTCTAACTTTTCATCTAACGTCTCAATAAAGTTTGAATCATGGATAATGTCTATATGTTTCATACGATACGTCCTTTATCAATAGTTTCATCATGGATGAATATTAACGATACATTTTAACTGTTCTATGGTATAATAAAAGCGAAAAATCTAGTTAGTAAAATGAGTTTTGATACATAGTATAACCAAAAGTTAGAATTTCATAAGAAGCGGATGATTACAGGGGGAGAGATTACTCTTCTATGTATGATTAGTAACGCCGAAGGAGCAAGCAATTTTGCGAATCTCTCAGGCAAAAGAACTCTTGTAGGACGCACCTCTGGAGAGTGTTTACTTCGGTAAACCACCCACGAAGCACGCATTTTCTAATAGGAAATGTTAAACTTTCTGGTTACAGGACAGAGACAGTATAAAAGGGGATAATAGAATCTCCATATTATACTGTCTCTATTTTTATGGTTAATAATTAGAAAATTTAAAAGGGAGTGGAAATTGTGAGTGAACTGAAAAGAACCCCAATTTTTCCTGAGTATGCAAAGCTTGGGGCAAAGACAATTGACTTTGGTGGATGGGATTTACCAGTCCAATTCTCCAGCATCAAAGAAGAGCATGAGGCGACAAGAAAGAAAGCAGGTTTATTTGATGTATCCCATATGGGTGAAATTTTAGTAACAGGTCCGAAAGCGCTTGACTTTTTACAATACGTTACGACAAATGATGTATCCAAATTAGTGCCAAATAAAGCACAATATGCACTCATGTGTTATGAAGATGGTGGCACTGTTGATGATTTTCTAATTTATATGATCAATAATAATGAATACTTAGTCGTTGTAAATGCGGCAAATACGGAAAAAGATTATGAATGGATGGTTAAGAATAATCAATTTACAGAAGAAGACGTTACCATTAAAAATGTTTCCGCTGAATATGCACAACTAGCATTACAAGGTCCAAAGGCGGAAGAAATCTTACAATCTGTTACAAGTACAAACGTAAGCGAGATTAAATTCTTTCGATTTGAGAAGGAAGTAGCCATTAAAGGAGTACAAACCCCAGTTTTAGTTTCGAGAACAGGCTACACTGGTGAGGATGGATTTGAATTATATATTGCTAGTGCAGATGGTCCAAAATTATGGAATGTACTACTTGAGGCTGGAAAAGAAATAGGAATTTTACCGGTTGGTCTTGGAGCAAGGGATACACTTCGATTTGAAGCTAACCTCCCATTATATGGACAGGAGCTCTCTTCTACTATTACACCGATAGAAGCTGGTTTAGGTTTTGCAGTTAAAGTCAATAAAGAAGCTGACTTTATTGGAAAATCGGTGTTAAAAGAGCAAGTAGAACATGGAACTAAACGGAAAATAGTTGGTATAGAAATGATCGATAAAGGTATCCCACGTCATGGATATGAAGTGTTTCACGGAGAGGAAGAAGTAGGTGTTGTCACCTCTGGTACACAATCTCCTACACTACAAAAAAATATTGGCTTAGCTTTAGTGCAGTCAGAATTTGCTGAAGCTGGAATGGAACTAGAAATACAGGTAAGAAAACGTAGACTACGGGCAAAAATCATTTCGAGAAAATTCTTAAAGCAAGATTAATAGGGGGGAATGGAAATGGATTTTCGTTATTTACCAATGACAGAAACAGATAAACAAGAAATGTTAAGTGCGATTGGCGTCGCTTCAACTGATGAATTATTTTCAGATATTCCAGAGAAGGTTCGCCTAAAGGATGGATTAAACTTAAAAACACCAAAAAGTGAAGCTGAGTTAAAAAAAGAACTTGTCCTAATGGCAAACAAAAACTATAACCTAAGGGAGTATACCTCTTTCTTAGGAGCAGGGGTATATGATCACTTTATTCCTTCTGTAGTGGATCATATTATATCAAGGTCAGAATTCTATACGGCGTATACACCGTATCAGCCAGAAATTTCACAAGGGGAATTACAAGCGATTTTTGAATTTCAAACGATGATTTCAGAGCTTACCGGGATGCCGGTTGCCAATTCATCTATGTACGATGGCGGAACCTCTTTAGCTGAAGCAGTGAACTTAAGTGCTGGTCAAACGCGAAAGAAAAAAGTTCTAGTATCGAAAGCGATTCACCCAGAATCTCAAGCGGTAATTGAAACATATGGTAAAGGCCAAAATCTGGATATCGTATATATTGATCATAGCGATGGTCGTACAGATTTAGAGCAATTAGCTAGTGAATTAGATGAACATACTGCAAGTGTTGTCTTACAATACCCGAACTTTTTCGGACAAATTGAGCCTTTAGCAGAGGTTCGAGCATTATTAGATACACAACCAAAAACAATGTTTATCGTATCTAGTAATCCTTTAGCATTAGGTTATTTAACACCTCCTGGTAAGTTTGGAGCAGATATTGTGATTGGCGATACACAAGTGTTTGGTATTCCTGCTCAATTTGGCGGTCCGCATTGCGGTTATTTCGCAACTACTGAAAAGCTTATGCGTAAAATTCCAGGACGATTAGTAGGACAAACAAAGGATGAAAATGGCGTCCGTGGATTTGTATTAACCTTACAAGCTCGTGAACAACATATTCGTCGTGATAAAGCTACTTCTAATATTTGTTCTAACCAGGCATTAAATGCGCTTGCAAGTGCTGTTGCAATGAGTTCTATTGGTAAGCATGGGATAAGAAAAATGGCAGAGCTTAATATGCAAAAGGCACGTTATGCGAAAAAGCAGCTTGAGATTGCAGGGTTTGAAGTAGTAGGTCATGGTTCCTTCTTTAATGAATTTATCGTGAAGCTTCCAGTTTCTGTTAAAGATGCGAATGATAAATTACTCGAAAAGGGAATCATAGGTGGTTATGATTTAGCAACTTATTATCCAGAACTAGAAGGTCATATGCTAATTGCTGTAACAGAAATTCGTACAAAAGAAGAAATTGATACTTTTGTAAAAGAATTGGGGGATATCCATGAGTAATCAAGATTTTGCCTTAATCTTTGAACGTAGTAAAGAAGGTAGAGTTAGCTATAATTTACCAGAAATAGATGTACCAGAAGTAGATTTAGAAGCGGAACTAACGGATACGTATGTAAGAGCAGATGCTCCAGATTTACCTGAAGTAAGTGAATTAGATATCATTCGTCACTATACAGGATTATCGAATCGCAATTATGGGGTTGATTCTGGCTTTTATCCGCTTGGATCATGTACGATGAAGTATAATCCGAAAATTAATGAAGATGTTGCACGATTAGATGGGTTCAGTCATATTCACCCTTATCAGGACCCTAAAACTGTTCAAGGTGCCCTGGAGATGATGTATGATTTACAAGAATCATTAAAAGAAATTACTGGTATGGCTGGTGTATCACTACAATCAGCAGCAGGTGCACATGGTGAGTGGACAGGGCTAATGATGATTCGTGCATTCCATGAAGCTAATGGCGATTTTCAACGTACAAAGGTAATAGTTCCAGACTCAGCACATGGTACAAATCCAGCTTCGGCAACTGTCGCAGGATTTGATGCGATTACAGTTAAATCAAATGAGAATGGGCTGGTTGATTTAGAGGACTTAAAGCGTGTAGTCGGGGAAGACACAGCGGCATTAATGCTAACAAATCCGAATACACTTGGATTATTTGAGACGGAAATTCTTGAAATGGCTGAGATTGTTCATTCAGCAGGGGGTAAGCTTTATTATGATGGAGCAAACTTAAATGCCATTATGGGCTATGCTCGTCCTGGAGATATGGGATTTGATGTTGTACATCTAAATTTACACAAAACATTCACTGGTCCACATGGCGGTGGTGGTCCTGGTTCAGGTCCAGTTGGGGTATCGGCTGAACTGGAGCCTTTCTTACCAAAACCTTTAATTGTAAAGCAAGATGATTTCTTCACGTTCGAGTATGATCGACCACAGTCAATTGGTCGTGTAAAACCTTACTATGGTAACTTCGGAATCAATCTTCGTGCCTATACGTATATCCGTACGATGGGTGGAGAGGGTCTTAAGAAGGTTAGTGAGTATGCGGTATTAAATGCGAATTATATGATGCGTAAATTAGAGAAGGCTTATGATTTACCATATACACAACATTGTAAGCATGAATTTGTACTTTCTGGAAGAAAACAGAAGAAGCTAGGTGTACGTACATTAGATATTGCCAAACGTCTGTTAGACTTTGGTTATCATCCGCCAACCATCTACTTCCCATTAAATGTTGAAGAAGCTTTAATGATAGAGCCTACAGAAACAGAGTCTAAAGAAACATTGGATGGATTTATAGAAACGATGCTACAAATTGCAGACGAAGCGGAAAATAATCCTGAGATTGTTCAAGAAGCTCCGCATAATACTGTAGTAAAGCGTATGGATGAAACAACAGCAGCAAGAAAACCAGTACTACGTTATTATAAAGAGAAATAATAGTATAAGGCATCACCGAGAGATACTTCAGTGATGCCTTTTTCAATGTAGCTAAAAGCTATTGTCTGACACTTGTATGAGATGGCCAAAAAATAAAGAAGCTTGGAGTTCCCAAGCTTCTTTATTTGTGATTCTATTGCTATTAAGTTAAAATTTATCCTTGTTTTACTTTACCAGTCCATTTTTTAAATCCACCTTTTAATTGGTAGATATGCTCATAGCCCTTTTTATGAAGAAGCTGTGCGGCTCTTGCTGATCGTGCGCCACTTTGACAATATAGGTATACTGGCTTATCTTTACGAATCTCAATCAAACGCTGCTTCATTTGCGTAACTGGAATATTTCTAGAACCTAGAATATGTCCATTTTTAAATTCTTGAGGCTCTCTTACATCTATAAGCTGTGCTTTACGATAGCCTTCACGGAATTGATCTTCTGTTAACGTTTTTAAATAAGTACGTTGTCTAAAGTAACGAAATACTGCTATTACGATAATAATGATTAGTGCTAATAAAAGATACTTCATCTATTAATCCCCCGTCTTTCCAAGTGTACTATCTTATTATAGGCGGAAACGATGTTTTTTTCAAAGTTTTTCTATGAAGGTTTACATGTTTATTATGTCGAAAAATAGTGAAAATATATCACTATCACAAGCCTATTATTTTATGCAATATGAAAAAATGTTAGTGTATGGAGATTTACACAAATATTGCTTGCAATAGCTTTGTTTTTCTTAGATTTTTGCTTTTTATTGTTTGTTGACAAATTTAATACAATATGCTCAATTTACCATATATTGTGTTATGTTAAAATACAGATACAAGATATTGTAATTCTGTTACTAAATATGGTATGGTATTACTAATTAAATTCTAGATTACTAGAATTTCATATATGTCAAAAGGAGAGATAGAATGTCTACGGTTGTTGAATCAAGAACAAACATTAATGTGGATTTGCTAAATGAGGATATTAAGCAATTTCCACAAGTGCACCCAATCACGCCAGATATGAAATTGTTACATAAAGGTGTGTCTAGACTTGTTATGCTAGACCGATATTCCTTTAAAGATATAGAAAAAAAGACATTAAAAGAAGGGGATTTTGTCGTTTTAACGGTTAAAGCCGATCCCAAATTCCCAGCTAGAGGATTAGGATTTATTAAATCAATCGATCGTGTAAACAATGAGGCATTGGTACAGGTAGAACCAGATTACACCTCTGTATTAGACGGGGAAGAAGCAGAGACAGGGGTAGTAAAGAGAGGACTAGATAGTATTGATAAGCCTCTAGAAGTGTTCTATGAACAAATTGCTAAGCGTAATGCTACAGGGCTAGCAGGTGTGGAGCCAACGGAAGAACTTCGTCAACAATCCTTTGAAAAATTTTACAAGGAACTAGCGAATTTAAACTTTATCCCTGCAGGAAGAGTGTTGTACGGTGCTGGTTCAGATACAGAAGTAACTTACTTTAACTGTTATGTAATGCCATATGTTCGAGACTCTCGCGAAGGTATATCAGAACACCGTAAACAAGTTATGGAAATCATGAGTAGAGGTGGGGGTGTCGGAACGAACGGCTCGACATTACGACCACGCAATGCACTAGCAAGAGGGGTTAATGGTAAATCATCTGGATCGGTATCATGGTTGGATGATATTGCTAAATTGACTCACCTCGTTGAGCAAGGTGGATCACGTAGGGGTGCGCAAATGATTATGCTAGTTGACAATCACCCTGACATTATTGAATTCATCATTTCGAAGATGCAAAATCCTAGAATTCTCCGATATTTGATTGAGAATACCGAGGATGAACAAATTAGAAAGCTCGCACAGGAAAAGCTTAAATTCACCCCATTAACCGAAACAGAAGTAGATCTCTACCAAGGAATTCTTAATTATAAAAGCATTCCAGGACAAGGCGGATTTACGAACCAAGTATTAAAAGAAGCAGAAGAAAAGCTTCGAACAGGTGGTACGTACTCTGTTCACAATCCAGAATTCTTAACTGGAGCTAATATTTCCGTATGTATTACGAAGGAGTTCATGGAAGCTGTTGAGAACGATACGTTCTACGAATTAAAATTCCCTGATGTGGAAAATTATACGGAAGAAGAAATGAAAGATTATAATGAAAACTGGCACAATGTTGGGGATGTACGTAAGTGGGAAGAAATGGGCTATGGTGTTCGTGTATATCGTCGAATTAAAGCTAAAGAGCTATGGAACTTAATTAATATTTGTGCTACGTATTCTGCTGAACCGGGGATTTTCTTTATTGATAATGCCAATGACATGACGAATGCCAAAGCATATGGGCAACAAGTAGTTGCAACTAACCCTTGTGGGGAACAACCACTTGCGCCATTCTCTGTATGTAACTTAGCAGCGGTAAATCTTGGTGAAATGGCTAATAAAGATTCTAAAACAGTAGACTTTAAGAAATTACAAGAAACGGTAAAAACCGGTGTTCGTATGCAAGACAATGTTATTGACGCGACGCCATATTTCCTAGATGAAAATAAAAAACAAGCTCTAGGAGAACGCCGAATTGGTTTAGGCGTAATGGGATTACACGATTTACTTATCTATTGTGAAACAGAATATGGTTCAAAAGAAGGTAATGAACTAGTCGATAAGATTTTTGAAACGATTGCTACAACTGCATACCGTGAGTCTATTGAACTTGCTAAAGAAAAGGGAAGCTTCCCGTTCTTAGTAGGAGAAAATGAAGAAGAAACGATGAACCTTCGTGAAGCGTTTATCAATACTGGCTATATGAAGAAAATGCCAGAAGATATTCGTCAAGATATTCTGAAGTATGGTATCAGAAATTCACATTTATTAACGGTAGCACCAACCGGTAGTACTGGTACGATGGTGGGGGTTTCTACTGGGCTTGAACCATACTTCTCCTTCTCTTATTTCAGAAGCGGAAGACTTGGTAAGTTTATTGAAGTAAAAGCGGACATCGTCCAAGAATATTTAGATGCTAACCCAGAAGCTGATGCTAATAACCTACCTAATTGGTTCGTTACTGCTATGGAATTATCCCCAGAGGCTCATGCGGATACACAATGTGTGATTCAACGCTGGGTAGATAGTTCAATTTCTAAAACAGTGAATGCACCTAAAGGGTATACAGTAAGTCAAGTTGAAAGTGTCTATAGAAGACTTTATCGTGGTGGTGCTAAAGGTGGTACGGTGTATGTAGATGGAAGCCGTGACTCTCAAGTACTAACACTGAAGGCAGAAGAAAATAATTTTGAACAAACCGAGTTATTCGAGGAAACTACTGAACCTAAAAAAGTGGTGTTGATGGATACTATCCAAGAGCTTAAATCAACAGATGTTACGATTGGTTCAGAAGTAGGTGACACATGTCCAGTTTGTCGTGAAGGTAGTGTTGAGGATATTGGTGGTTGTAACACTTGTACAAGCTGCGGAGCGCAATTGAAGTGTGGTCTATAATCGTGATGGTTTTGAATGTTTTTTGATAAGTAAGAAATAAAGTTTGATAAGAAATAACCTCTTCGGTATGATAGCCGTAAGGGGTTATTTTACATTTCTCAACATATAAGGATGATGGTACATGGATTTCCAAATATAATCATAGATTAAATGTTTACATAAATTAATGGGGTAAGATTTGCTGGTTAAATAGGGGAGCATTTAAACATGACAAAAATCTTAATAATAGAAGATGATGATAAAATACAACAATTTTTACTAAGTTCTATAAGGGAACTGGATCCCAATGGATGGACAAGTGAAAATCCGCGGAAAAGTACTAGGTGAAGGAGTAGACTTCCCTGAAAATGTTGGAGTATTTATTAATTCGCCTGGATACATTGAAATCTATAGTGGCTTCAAGAATCTTCAATACTTAGCTGCTATTAATGGGAAAATATCAGATGACAAAATAAAAGAGACAATGAGTCTAGTTGGATTAAATCCAGATAATAAGACAAAAGTAAAAGATTATTCGCTTTGGTATGAGGCAAAAGCTTGGTATTGCACAAGCCATTATGGAAGAACAGGACATTCTAATTCTGGATGAACCTTTCAATGCATTAGATTATAAAACGTATAATGATATCAAGGATATTATTAAAACACTCCAAGCGGATGATAGAACCATTTTACTAACTAGTCATCACTTTGAAGATATAGAAGAGCTTTGTGATAAGGTGTATCTTATTGCCGATGGAGAATTGAAAGTATTAACTGAGGAATGGAAGTCGATTTATTTTAACCGTTCATAAAAAAAGTGATAAATTCTAAATAGAAAATCCCGTTTTAATCATTCCTATTTTTAAAACGGGGTTTTCTGATTTAATATAAGTTGTGGGGAATGAGCTGATTTTGATCAACCTGTATTTAAAAGCTACTATAGTCCACCGAAATTAGTTGTTCATAATCGTGAAGCAAATACACTCAGTTTACATTACATATAAACGTACGATACTTACAATAAGGAGAGTTAAGAAATGAGAGAATGGTGGCAAGTAAAAAAATCAAAAAAAAGGCATCAAAAGAAGAAGGAAGGACGCTATACATTCTGGGATGGAATCATGGATGCATTATGGTGGATTCCAGAGTTGCTTTTATTACCATTTCGTTTATTGTTCTGGTTATTACGAGCTGTATGGAGACTATTCGATTTTACATAAAAGCTTGTACACCATCTAATTTTCCTGTATCCTCAATATATAGAAACAATGTTGCATAAGATAAAAATTATTCGATGAAACGAGGAGAATTGGATGCCAACCCCAAGTATGGAAGACTATATTGAAATTATATATAACTTAATTGAAACCAAAGGATATGCTAGAGTTTCTGATATTGCTGAAACATTAGAAGTTCATCCGTCCTCTGTTACCAAGATGGTTCAAAAGCTAGATAAAGATGATTATTTACTGTATGAAAAATATAGAGGATTTGTTCTCACTGAAAAAGGTAAGAAAGTTGGAGAGCGATTAGTGTTTCGCCATGAATTATTAGAGAATTTCTTAGAAATCATTGGTGTAGATGCAGAAAATATCTACAATGATGTAGAAGGAATAGAGCATCATTTAAGCTGGAATTCGATTGATCGATTAGGGGACTTAGTACAATATTTTAAAGAAGATCAAAAGCGAATAGATGATTTACGAAATGTTCAAAAGAGAAATAATGATTAACTGTGAAGGACAATGTTCTATTTCATACTCTTATTGCTTACATATTATATAAAACGCGATAAGGAGATAGGGTATGAAAATAGATGGTGTCTTCTCCGGTGGTGGTGTGAAAGCCTATGCTTTCATTGGAGCACTTGAAGGTATACAAGAGAAAAAACTGGAATTTGAACGGGTTGCTGGAACTTCCGCAGGCGCAATATTAGCAGCATTTATCGCTTCAGGCTATAAAGTCGGTGAAATTGAATCATTATTAGATGAATTGAATTTAGAGGAATTTCTAGACCCTCCAGGACTTACCAAGATATTACCAGGTAGTAAGTGGTTTTTCTTATATTTTCAAATGGGTCTTAATAAAGGCGATAAATTTGAAAAATGGATATACTATCACCTGGCAAAAAAAGGAATTTTTACGTTCGGAGATATAAAGGAAGGTTATTTAAAGGTAGTCGTTAGTGATTTGACTTTAGGCAAATTAATTGTCATACCAGATGATTTAGAACGGGTGTATGGAATTAATCCTAATGATTTTCCTGTAGCAAAAGCTGTTAGGATGAGTGCAGGATTCCCATACTTTTTTATGCCTAAAAAAATGGCCGGAAAGCATAAGGAAAAAAGCATAATCGTTGATGGTGGACTGTTAAGTAATTTTCCGATTTGGGTAATAGAAAGTGAAACGAATAAACGCATGCGACCGATATTAGGGTTAAAGCTTAGTGATTCCCCACAACATATCTCCCCCAAAAAAATTAAAAATGCTCTTGATATGCTACATGCTTTATTTTCCACTATGAAACAAGCCCACGACGCAAGATATATTGCTAAATCACAAAAAGATAGTATCATTTTTATTCCAGTAAAAGATGTGCAAACTGTCGATTTTAAGATTGATCAACATGTGAAAGAAAGCTTAATGCAGAGCGGGCGTGAGGAAGCAAGAAAGTTTCTAAAATATTGGCCCGCTTAATAAAAGCAAGCTTCTATTTATTAGAAGCCTGCTTTTTTACGTTTTGATTTATTTCCATCAATCACGCGTAAATGAGCTGGTCGTTTCTTCGATTTCTTTTTCAATGAAGCCGGTTGTGAATGCTTTACATTTGGTGTTTGTTGATGATGTGTGTATTTCGACTTTGATTGTCGTACTGCTTGCTTATATTTCTTAGCATCGGATGATTTGTTGCGCCCACCTAGAATGAAATAGTAGAACAATCCAAAAATAGCTAATCCAACGATTGCAACAACGAATAAGTGAGTTAAAAATCCTACCGTATTACGAAATAGCTGCATCAGTAGTCCAAATACTGCTAATCCCACAATTCCGTAAATAATATATTTCATCATCGAGTTTTTTCTCATATGAATCTTCCTTTCATCTATATATGTATATATGATTTGTTTCCTATTATCGTCATTCTAATAGATAATCGTTCTTCTTATTCTAGTATAATTGTTTCCTTCTTACCATAAAATATTCAGGCTTTTAAAATATGATGCTGTATCCATTTTATCATAAACGCATTTCATGTAATTCATTTTCGCCAATAGGTAATACTAATGTTGGAGGTGGATACAGTGGAAGATAAAAAATTAGAACAAAATAAACAAGAGGATTCTTCAACCATACTAGGGAGATCGTTACTTACTGGTTTCATTGGTGGGATTCTCGCAAGTTTATTAGGACTGTTTATGTATTATTTTAATTTTACGGAGGTCTCTGCAAAATCTTATGTACTTCGACCATGGACCACCGCTCATTGGACAGATACATGGTTAGGGGAATTAGTAACAATAGTTATCATAGCCATTTTATCCATTGTGGTTGCACTAGTTTATTATGGGCTTTTAAGGAAAATCTACTCCTTATGGGTTGGGGTGGCATACGGTATTATGCTATGGCTCATTGTGTTTTTTGTTTTACAGCCTATATTTACTAACGTTCCAAGTGTACAAGAGATGGAAGTAAAGTCGATTATCTCCACTATTTGTTTGTATATCTTATATGGAACCTTTATCGGTTATTCCATTTCGTTTGATTATCATGATTCTATGTTAAGTCACACAAATGATGAACAAAAGTCATCATCAAACTAAGGAACTCCTATTACACAGCAAAATCAATATTCAAACTTGTCTATTTATGGTAAACTGTTAAAGTCGAAGCTACTAAAAAGAGACGTGGTTTTGTTCATTATAGCTGGTGAGCAAAAAGGAAAGGGATGAAGAGATGGAAAAATTAAATAAGATTAGACAATCACTTCAAGAATTGAATCTTGATGCATTAATGATTACAAGTCCTATTAACCGTCGATATGTAACAGGATTTACTGGTACTGCTGGTATTGCGATTATTAGTGCAGAAGAAGCTATCTTTATTACTGATTTCCGTTATACAGAACAAGCTGCAGAACA
Organism: Ornithinibacillus proteolyticus; assembly: GCF_039581225.1. Classification (NCBI taxonomy): domain Bacteria; kingdom Bacillati; phylum Bacillota; class Bacilli; order Caryophanales; family Bacillaceae; genus Ornithinibacillus; species Ornithinibacillus proteolyticus. The sequence continues at coordinate 19,709 of NZ_JBCPXV010000002.1, forward strand.
AGCAAAGGGCTTTACTATTATCGAGCATAAGACGTTAATTGAAGAAGAAGTGAATGCACAATTAACACGACTACATGTGAAACGATTAGGTTTTGAAAAAAATCATATCACATATGCTACATATGACCGCTATAATGAGCTTATTGATGCTGAATTAGTCCCAACTAGTGAAATTGTGGAAAAAATTCGTTTAATCAAAACACCAGAAGAGCTAACTATTCTAAAGAAGGCGGCAGAAATTGCAGATGCTGCTTTTGAACATATTCAAGGTTACATTAAACCAGGTGTAAAAGAAATTGATGTTTCTAATGAGCTTGAATTTTTTATGCGTAGACAAGGCGCTACACAATCGAGCTTTGATACGATTGTTGCATCAGGCTTACGTTCCGCTATGCCACATGGAGTTGCTTCTACTAAAGAAATCCAAGCAGGTGAGCTAGTAACACTAGACTACGGGGCTCTATATGAAGGATATGTTTCAGATATCACGAGAACAGTCGCAGTTGGTGAGATTAGTGATGAATTACGAAAAATTTACGACACTGTACTTGAAGCACAACTTCGTGGAGTGAATGGAATTAAGCCAGGTATGACTGGAATTGAAGCAGATGCTTTAACAAGAGATTATATTAAAGAACAAGGCTATGGCGACTATTTCGGCCATTCTACTGGACATGGAATTGGGTTAGAAGTGCACGAAGGTCCTGGACTTTCTTTCCGTAGTGGATTAAAATTAGAACCCGGTATGGTTGTTACCGTTGAACCAGGTATTTATATTCCAAATATTGGCGGATGTCGCATAGAAGATGATATTGTCATTACAGAAACTGGTAATGAACGTTTAACAACATCAACGAAAGAACTTATTCAGCTATAAGCTGTGTTTCAATGAGGAGGAAATAGAATGATTTCAGTAAACGATTTTAAGACAGGATTAACAATTGAATTAGATAATGATGTATGGCAAGTTGTTGATTTCCAACATGTTAAGCCAGGTAAAGGTGCAGCTTTTGTAAGATCAAAGCTTCGTAACCTTCGTAATGGTAACATTCAAGAAAAAACATTCCGTGCTGGAGAAAAAGTAGGTAAAGCACATGTTGAACATAAAAAGATGCAATATCTATATGCATCTGGTGATTCACATGCATTTATGGATACAGCTACGTATGAACAAATCGAGCTTAGCTCTGACCAAATTGAGTATGAATTAAAATTTATTAAGGAAAATATGGAAGTATCGATTATTTCTTATCAAGGTCAAATGTTAGGTATCGATTTACCAAACAATGTTGAACTTGAAGTAATTGAGACAGAACCAGGTATTAAAGGTGATACAGCTAGCGGTGGTTCAAAACCAGCTACAGTAGAAACTGGATTAGTCGTGCAAGTTCCATTCTTTATTAACGTAGGCGATAAGCTAATTATCAATACCTCTGATGGTAAATACGTTTCTAGAGCATAATATTTCATAAATAATAAGTTGAAGAATGATCATCATTTACGATGGTCATTTTTTTATATGATTAATTTTATGATATTTTATATTTTTATAAATATTATGATAAAATATGGGTAAATTAATCCATGAAAACGGGAAAGGAAGGCAAACCTTGAAAAAAATAACTAGCGAACAATTTAATCGTACGCGAGAATTTTTATTACGTCATTGCAGGGATCTAGAAATCGACCGTTTTGATTATGTATTTGGTAATGGTAGTAAGGATAAGGTCCTAAAAAGTCTCAAGGAATTTCAAAATGAGGATGGTGGATTCGGCCATGGGATTGAACCGGATTTTTGGTTACCGAAGTCCTCTCCTATGGCTTCTTGGGCAGCAGCTCAAGTTTTAATCGAAATAGGTGCAGATAAGGAGGAACCAATTGTTCAGAAACTTATTTCTTATTTGATTGATACATACAATGAAGAATCGGGTCAGTGGACATCTGTGTTACCAGAAAATAATGATTATCCACATGCGCCATGGTGGCACTGGGAAGAAGGAGTACAAGATAATTGGTCATTTAACCCGAGTGTAGAACTTGCAGCGACCCTTATACATTGGTCAGAATCAACGAGTAGCGGCTCAAAAATAGGCTGGGATTCAGTGGGCAAGGCTGTTACGCATTTAATGAATCAAACTGAAATGGACAAGCACGAAATTAATAATTTCCAACAGTGTATCAAGCTATTAAAACCACATCTATCTACCTTTGAATCTCATATACCGTTTTCCTTTGAACAAGTTGAAGAGAAAGTAATTGACTTAGCATTGGAATGTATCAATCAAGATGTAACGCAATGGGATACTGGCTATGAGTCACTACCATTGGATTTTGTACAAAGTCCATCCGATACGCTATGTAGTAAACTTGGATCATTAATTGATCAAAATTTTATGTTTTATGTAAACCAGCTTTCTGAAGGTGGTACATGGGATATTTCTTGGGAGTGGGGGAATTATCCGAAGGAATTTGAAATGGCAAGTATCTATTGGAAGGGGATTTTAGCAGTAGAAAGATATAAACGCTTTGATTCATTCGGGTATTTAGATATAGATGTTGAAAAGAGCGAGATGAAAAAAATACGATTTTAACTTTAGTAAAACGCAAAGAAAAGAGATGGTCACCTTTTTGGTGGGCATCTCTTTTTGCTGTTCTTTTAATTGGATCGAAATATACCTACTCGTTTAGCTGTACATGGTTTGAAAATATAAAAACAAGGAGGCTCATCATGTCGGTTTATAAAAGAATTTTAATACCGCTTGTTCATGAGAAATTTTTAACTATATTATCCGTTTTTGCAGGTATACTATCGGCTTTGTTAAATCTGACTCGTCCATTATTACTCGGTCTTATCGTGGATAGTCTTATCCAATCAAATCAAGCAAGATTATGGAACTTAATCCTTCTCTATGCTATTTCATGGGTGTTTACCTGGGGCTTGTCCATATTAGTGGAGTATTTAAGTGGTATAGTCAGTCAAAATATATTAAAAGAATTACGAAACCAAGTATTTAATCAATATTTATCGTTACCTTTCATCGAAATTGAAAGTATTAAACAAGGGAAAATAGAATCTATCGTGATGTCTGACCTTCCAGAATGGACTAAAATATACGGAACTGTATTGGCACAAGTAGTTCATTCCTTCGCGCAATTAATTGGTGCCTTGATAGCAATTAGCAATGTTAATACTAAATTAACCATTCTGATGATCCCTTTTTTAATTTTCTGTTTAACGATTCCATGGTTTATAAGAAATAGACTGCGGAAAATCAGTTTTGATACACAACAGAGTAAGGCATATATGTTTCAAAGGTTAACAGGAATGATTGCCGGAATTCAAGACTTAATCAGTTTAAGGCAAGTGCAATGGGGGAAACGGGTATTTCAAAATTCGACGGAGAGAATTTTGAAAAATGAATTAAGACAAAATCTAGTCACTAGTCTATTAAGAGTTTCTGGTTCTATAGCTGAAACGGCAGCTTATATGGTTATTATGGTGGTTGGCTCGATATTTATATTACAGGGGGAAATAATGGTTGCGGAGCTTATTACGGTTTTAGCAACTATTGAGCTACTATTCTATCCTGTAAGAAGTGCGGGGGATTTATACAGTTCGATTCAGTATTCGATTGGTGCTGCAACACGAGTGTGGGAATTCCTTGATAAGGAAGCTGACCAGGTTACCGTTACTCCGACACCAAGTTTTAAATGCAAAAATCTTGAGTTTGTTTATAAGAATGGAAAGAAAGGACTAACCGATATAACTTTCCAAGTAGAGCGTGGCGAATTTATCGCAATTGTTGGTCCAAGTGGTTCTGGTAAATCCACGTTACTAAAATTAATTTCCGGAGTCTATCAACCTTCAAAGGGAAGCATAGAATATGATGAATGGAAGAATAATGGACAAACAGCTGTATTATGGCAGGAGCCATATTTATTTAATGTTTCTTTAGGAGAAAATATAACATTTAATCAAGAATTTAAGGAAGACCAGATACATGAAAAATTAAAGGCATTCAATCTTTTGGAGGTTGTGGAAAGTTTACCTCATAAATTACATACCATTATATCTGATAATGGTCGTAATGTATCTAGTGGTCAAAAGAGAAGAATAGCCTTATTACGTTCCATCCTAATAAACCCAGATTTACTGATTCTAGATGAACCAACTTCCGGTCTGGATAAAACTAATCGAGAATTGCTATATACGTTGTTAAAAAACATGGATAAAACTACAAGGATTACGAGTACACATGAGTATGAATTAGCAAAAATGGCAGATAAAGTGATCGTGTTAGCGAATGGTCAGATAATTGAAATGGGAATACCTGATGAATTATGGAATCAAAAAGGAGCGTTCTATAAGCTGTTTTATCAAAATGAAGAGTGAATGGTTTTTAAACGAGGGTGGTACAAAAGAACTTATCTTAATGGAAAAATCGAATGATGAGCAAGGACTTCGCTCCGGAAATATACATGCGATTGCTTCCAGTTCAGGGGGGCATCTGCTCGAAAGAACCTCGCAGTGTCCATTTACCGCTTGCTGGCTGCCTTAGCTTCCTCGTGCTACTTCTTTAGGAGTCTCAACCTTGCCCTAACTTCCGCAGAAGTCTACGTATATTTCCGGAGCTAGTATCGTGTATCAATTGGTTTCGCATTTAATTCTATTAGTTATGTCCCAACCTCGTTGCTTAATTAATGATGGTATACACTCTTTCTACTCTATCAATGTTATTTGTAGCAAAACTATTAAGTTCGTTCTATCAGTCATAAAATCTCCATTCCAACATACATTTATTTATAGAAAATGAAAACAATTAAAAACCGATACAAAGTGGGGACAAGCTATGGAGGAGATACTACGTTTATTTCCGACTGAAATACAAACGGTCTTAAGAAGCAAAATTGGGAAGCGTTGGAATATGGTACAAGAGATTCGTGTTCGTTTGAACCAACCGATCGAACTTATCTTTGACCAAGGAGTGGAATGGGTAACACAAGCTAGACCGAATAAAACTGATAATGTATTCATCGTGAATCAGTTGAGTGAGTTTTCTTTATATAGGATGGAGGATGAATTAAGGGAGGGCTATATCACCATTGAAGGGGGTCACCGAGTAGGTCTTGCAGGCAAAGTAAATACGGTACACGGTATGGTAAAGGCCATTCAATATATTACCTTTTTCAATATTCGTATTGCAAAACAGAAAATCGGTGTCGGGAAACAAGTCATGCCTTATCTTTATGAGAATGGATTTCTCAATACGTTATTTGTTGGCTCTCCACAGTCGGGGAAAACAACGCTCATTCGAGATGTCATTCGGATTATTTCATCAGGATGGAACCATATACTACCTAAAAAGGTAGGAGTTGTTGATGAACGCTCGGAAATTGCGGCATGTTTAAAAGGTGTACCACAACATGACCTTGGAAGACGAACAGATGTCTTGGATGCTTGTCCAAAAGCAGAGGGCATGATGATGCTCATTCGATCAATGTCACCGGAAATATTAGTGGTGGATGAGATTGGCAGCGATAAAGATGTACAAGCCTTAACAAATGCGATTAATGCTGGTGTTACCGTAATATGTACGATTCATGGACAAACCCTAGAAGAATTAAAGAAAAGGCCTTCCATTCTGCCACTACTAGAAAAAAAGGTCTTTAGACGAGTTGTACTGCTGAAAGGACAGTCGGCTCCCGGAACGATTCAGTCAATCTTTGATGAAAATGAAAAAAATATCTATAAGAAAACGGGGTGCTATCCAAATGAAGTGGATCGGGGCACTACTCTTCATCGGAGTAACAACATGGCTAGGATTCGAATGGAGTAATAAATTGGCTCGGCGGCCAAAGCAAATCCGTCAGCTCATCAATGCCCTTCAAGTACTAGAGGCAGAAATTTTATATAGTCAGATGCCACTCCACGATGCATTTCTATCCATTGCCAAACAAATCCCAGAACCATGTGCATCTTTTTTCCAATCAGTGGCTAATAAGATGATGGGAACGAATAGCTATTTTGACTTAGTATGGGAAGAATGTGTTGCAAATTATATGGACAATTCTAGTTTAACATCACATGAAAAAGAAATTCTTCTTCAGTTTGGAAGAACACTTGGGCAACATGATTTTGACCAGCAACAAAAACATATACAGCTAACGATTAAGCATTTGGAAAGAGAATTAGATGATGCAAGGGATGAACAGGATAAGTATGGAAAGATGGCCAAAAATCTAGGATTTTTAACTGGCCTGTTCATCGTATTATTGCTTATTTAGGGAGGAAGGGGCTGCATTATGCTATCAGATGCATCGGTATTATTTCAAATTGCAGGAATTGGAATTATTGTCGCTTTGATTCACACCATCTTAAAGCAAATGGGGAAGGAAGAAATCGCGCAATTTGTCACGTTGGTCGGATTTATTATAGTCCTTGTTGTCGTCATAAACGGGTTATCTGATTTATTTCAACAAATCCGATCTGTATTTCTTTTTCAAGGGTAAGTCAAATGGATATTATTCAAATCGTCACACTAGGCATTATAGCTAGTATTCTTTACATCATTTTAAAGGATATGCGTGGCCCCTTTGCATTTCTTATCATACTTGTTACGGGTATTGCATTATTCATAGCGGTTATTAGCCAAATTGGTTCCATTATTCGACTAATCGAGTCATTAGGTCAAAAAGCAGCTATTAACTCCATGTACATTGAGACTATCCTAAAAATAATCGGTATTGCTTATATTACAGAATTAGGAGCCAGTATTACAAAAGATGCAGGACTTAGTGCGGTAGCTTCCAAAATAGAGCTTGCTGGAAAGATATTTATTTTATTACTTGCAATACCAATTATAACAGCAGTAGTAGAAGCAATTCTAAATTTCTTACCTTCTGTGTAAAGGAGAAATGTTAGAAAGGAAGGGAGCAATCGAAGCGGATGAAGCAAGCTAGTAAGATTGGTTGTATATTAATGTTATTTCTGTTTCTAGGACAATCCGTTGTGTATGCAGACGATAATGCTGAAGCTCCCGTTGAGGATGCTCTATTAAATGAAGTCTCATTTGATGGGATGCAAGAATATTGGAATGTGGTAGTGGATGAGTATGGCGGGTATATTCCGGAATTACAAAAAACAAGTCTCTATGATTTTATTAAAGGAAATGATGAGTTCTCGATTAGCAATATTCTGATAGGTGGACTTGAATATTTATTACATGAAGTGATATTGAATGGAAAATTATTAGGATCACTTCTTTTATTAACATTATTTTCTGTACTTCTTCAAACGATGCATACAGCCTTTGAAAGAACTTCCGTTAGTAAAATCGCTTATTTTGTCGTTTACATTGTTCTTATATTTATCGCTTTAAATAGTTTTTACTTGGCAGTCTCTTATGCGAAGGATGCCATTAATATGATGAGTAGCTTTATGATTGCTTTAATTCCGCTAGTACTAGGTTTAATGGCTTCATTTGGCAGTTTGATTTCCGTTTCTTTTTTTCATCCAATCATTATATTTCTAATTAATTTCAGTGGAGTCTTAGTTTCTAACTTTATCATGCCATTACTATTTCTATCGGCATTACTAATTATTGTGAGCAGTTTAAATGAAAACCATAAAGTAACCAACCTTGCTGATTTGTTTCGATCAATCGGTATGGGTACGTTAGGGATTTTTTTAACGATATTTTTAGGTGTTCTTTCTGTTCAAGGTGCAGCAAGTGCTATTCAGGATGGTGTAGCAATGAAAACAGCTAAATTTGTAACAGGAAACTTTATCCCGGTGGTAGGGAGAACCTTTACAGATGCAGCAGATACCGTTCTTAGTGCCTCATTAATATTGAAAAATGCGGTTGGAATTGTCGGAGTTGCCATCATAATCTTTATTGCTTTATTTCCAGCGATAAAAATATTTGCGATAGCACTAATCTATAAAGTTGCTGCAGCAGTGCTACAACCAGTGGCCGATGGACCAATTATTACTAGTCTAAACACGATAAGTAAATATATAGTCTATATTTTAGCTTGTTTGCTTGCTGTATCTCTTATGTTCTTTCTAGCAATTGTCATTATAGTCACTGCAAGTAATATCACACTATTGCTTCGATAGGATGATGGAAATGGATTTTTTAATTAACTGGGTTGCACAAATTATTGTTTTTATTTTGCTAGCAACCATAATCGATTTGCTAGTACCCACTGGTGGAATGAAAAAGTATATCAAATTTGTGATTGGATTGGTGTTAATTTTAATTTTCTTACAGCCTATATTTTATCTGTTTAAGGTTGATATAAAAGAAGCTGTAGAGCAATCTTTCTCTACTCTTATCAATGAAACTTCTAGTGATCCTAAGGTAGAAAATTTGATTGAATTGCAAAAAAGTGAAATAGAATCGTCAACTAGCGCATATATTTTAGAACAAATGGCTGTCCAACTAAAAGATATAGCAAGTGCTCCTCTATTGGACAACTATCAAGCAGAAATAAAAAAATTAGATTTCGATTTTAAAGAAGGAGCAGCAATCTCCTATGAGGGGCTAGAAGAAGTGGTGGTTTATCTTGGAGAATCAGAAGCAGGGGAGGGAGCAGTAAATGCAGTAGAAGATGTTGTCATTGATGCAAGGAAACAAGAGGTTGCAACGGAGGAAGTCGATATAGATCTTCAGGAAGTTGAATCCTTGTTACGTGAGACTTGGGAATTAACAGATAAGAAATTAACTGTCATATGGGAGGGAGGGACATCTTGATAAATAAATTACAAGAATTTCTAAAGGATAAGTTAAATGGGTCTAAGAAAACTGGCTATGTCATCCTAATTGGACTAGTTGCCTTACTTGTAATCCTAATGGGTAACATATTTTCTTCCTCATCCCAGAAAGATTTGGGACAAGATATGCCAAGATTGGAATTAGAATCTGAGTCCCAATCTGAAGAAGTAAGTTCCCATGATTCAGGTACAACATCTGATGTCAGTGTATTGGAGGCAAATTATCAAAAGCAATTAAAAGAAATGCTAGATAAAATTGATGGTGTCTCAGAAGTAGAAGTAATGGTTAATCTAGACTCAACGGATGTCAAGGTCTATGAAAAAAACTTAATCAAAGGAACGCAGCAAACGGAGGAAAACGACCGAAATGGTGGGACGAGAAATATTGAAGAACTAACAGAAGAAACCCAGACGGTCATTGTAAGACAAGGTGACCAAGAAATACCTGTCTTAGTTCAAACGAAAAAACCTAAGGTAAGAGGAGTTCTTGTTGTAGCAAAGGGTGTAGAAAGTGCCACCGTTAAACAATGGGTTGTAGAAGCTATCTCTAGAGTGCTTGATGTTCCAACACATAAAGTATCTGTAAATCCTAAAAATTAAAGGGAGGATGAAGTAATGTTGAAAAAACAAACTGTTTGGCTATTAACAATGTTAAGTTTAATGATTGTGTTGAGTGTGTATTACATGACGTCTAATCCGGGTGATTTGGCCTATATGAATACAGATGATGATACAGATACAGAAGAGGCAACTAACGAATCCACACCAGCGAATGGGTCAAATGTTAATGTTGTTTCAGGAACAAATGACTTATTTGCAGCACTTCGATTAGAAGTACAAGAAGAAAGAAGTAAGAAAAAAGATAGATTAGAAGATATTGTAGCAAGTAGTTCTGCTTCCGCAGAAGAAAAGAATCAAGCATATGAAGAAATAGATACTATTGATAAAGTCTACTCCAAAGAAATGATTCTGGAGGAAACGATATTAGACTCAGCAGAATACCAAGATGTATTAGTTCGTACTGATGGTGACGTTGTACATGTACATGTACAATTAGTGGAGGAACTAACTCCAACAGAAGTGGTAAACATTATGCAAATGGTGCGAGATGAATTTGGTGAAATTCCTGTTAATGTTATTCAACAACCTGCTACTGAAAGCTAACAATACCTAAATTAGCATCAAGTCTAATCGGCTTGATGTTTTATTTTTTTGTCTATTTTTTTAAGCTATTTAGTTCGTGTATAACCATGATGATAGGTTATGCAATAAAACGAGATATCTGATTTAATTCGCGCAGAAGAGGGTAGATTGTTATAATGGGGGTAGTGCAAAAGCATTGTTCTACCGATAATTCATTTATTTGTTGAAGTTATCCCTATAATTGTCGTAAAATATTAAGAGGAGTTATTAGTACCTAATAATAAAAAGGTAAGGGAGTGCTAATTCATCATGTTAAAAGTACAAGAAATACGTGAAATAATAAAATTAGTAGATCAATCTTCAATCAATGAGTTTACTTATGAAACAAACGGTACAAAAGTATCGATGAAAAAAGCAGGAGAAAATGTCGTAGTGCAATCGAAACCGGTTGTTCAAGTAGAAAAAGAAGTAACACCAGTACCAGTTCAACAAGCTGCTACGCCAGAGGTTAAACAAGAGCCGGTTGAGAAAACAGAAGCTCCTGTAAAGAAAGCAAAATCAAACTTTGACTATGAGATAACATCACCAATGGTTGGAACGTTTTATAGTGCTCCTAATCCAGATAGTGACCCATTTGTAAGTGTTGGAAGTTCGGTTTCTAAGGATACAGTAGTTTGTATTGTAGAAGCAATGAAATTATTTAATGAAATCGAAGCGGAAGTAAATGGTGAAATCGTTGAAATTCTAGTGGAAAATGGAGAGCTTGTAGAATATGGGCAACCATTATTTAGAGTGAAAAGGAAATAAGGGGACGAGCTAATATGATAAAGAAATTGCTAATTGCAAACAGAGGAGAAATAGCTGTCCGAATTATTCGTGCATGTAAAGAGATGGGTATTGAAACAGTGGCAGTATACTCAGAAGCTGATCAAGAGGCGTTACATGTTCAATTAGCGGATGAAGCATATTGTATTGGTCCCAATTCAAGTAAGGACAGTTATTTAAACTTCACGAATATAATCAGTATTGCTAATTTAAGAGATGTAGATGCCATCCATCCAGGATATGGATTTCTAGCCGAAAATGCTGACTTTGCCGAGATCTGTAAAGCATGTAATATTACATTTGTAGGACCAACACCAGAAGCGATTCAAAAAATGGGGATTAAAGATGTCGCTCGTGATACGATGCGAAAAGCAAATGTACCGATTGTTCCCGGTTCTGATGGTATAATAGCAAGTGAAGAAGAAGCAATTCAGATTGCAAAATCCATCGGTTATCCAGTAATTATTAAAGCTACTGCTGGTGGCGGTGGAAAAGGTATACGAGTTGCAAGAACAGAAGAAGATTTAATTAAAGGAATTCGTATTACCCAGAAGGAAGCAGAAACAGCCTTTGGTAATCCAGGGGTTTATATCGAAAAATTCATAGAAGATTTCCGACATGTTGAAATCCAAGTCTTAGCGGATACCCATGGAAATGTTATCCATCTTGGGGAACGTGACTGTAGTATTCAGCGCCGATTACAAAAATTAATCGAAGAAACGCCTTCCCCTGCCCTAAATGAAGAAATTCGTGCTAAAATGGGAGAAGCAGCAGTAAAAGCTGCTAAGGCAGTAGACTATGTTGGTGCCGGAACAATTGAATTTATTTTTGATCGAAAAACAAATGATTTCTACTTCATGGAAATGAACACAAGAATTCAAGTGGAGCATCCGGTAACAGAAATGGTAACCGGTATTGACCTGATTAAAGAGCAAATTAAGATTGCCAACGGTGAGGAATTAACAGTAAAACAAGAGGATGTTACCTTTAATGGATGGGCAATTGAGTGTAGAATCAATGCAGAGCAACCATTTAAGAATTTTATGCCTTCACCCGGGAAAATTAATATGTACTTACCTCCCGGTGGGTTAGGAGTACGAGTAGATTCTGCTGTATATCCTGGTTATGCTATACCACCATATTATGATTCTATGATTGCTAAGCTAATCACGTATGGTTCTACACGAGAGGAAGCAATTTCTCGTATGAAACGGGCACTAGATGAGTTTCTAGTGGAAGGAATCCATACAACCATTCCATTTCATCGTCTTATTATGGAGCATGAAGTATTCATTGATGGTGATTTCAATACAAATTTCCTAGAGGAACATCCGATTTTAGGGTCAAGTGAAAACTAACAGCTAGGCATACCTCAATTTGAAAAGGAGTGAGAGGATGGCAGAACAGTCTTTAGTAAATATGAGTGAAAACACAGGACTTGGTAGGGTTGAAATAGCCCCAGAGGTTATTGAGGTAATCGCTGGTATTGCAGCATCAGAAGTTGATGGCCTTGCCAATATGCGCGGGAATTTTGCAACGGGAGTCGTTGAAAAATTTGGCAAGAAGTCCCATAGTAAAGGTGTTAAGGTGGAGCTTGCCGAAGATGGGATAGTCATTGACGTATATGTTGTCTTAGATTTTGGCGTATCGATCCCAGAAGTAGCGCAAAAAATTCAGTCGAATATAAGACAGACATTAAAAACGATGACATCATTAGATATCTCTGAAGTAAACGTACATGTAGTAGGATTACAAATGGAAAAGGAAAGTTCAGACGAAGTGTAATAATATTAGAAGAGACTGGGACATAACTAAAAGAATTAAATGTAAAACCGAATGATACACGATACTAGCTCCGGAAATATACGTAGACTCCTGCGGGAGGAAAGGGCAAGGTTGAGACCCCTAAAGAAGTAGCACGAGGAGGCTCACCAGCCGCCCGGCGGTAAAGTAGACACTGCGAGGTTTTTTCGAGCAGATGTCGCACTTATGCTGTGATAAAGTACAAGGTAGACACTGCGAAGGTTTTATCGAGCAGATGTCGCCCCTGTGCTGGAAGCAACCGCAAGTATATTTCCGGAGCGTGGTCATTGCTCATCATTCGGTTTTTCCTTTAAGATAAATTCTTTTGTCCCAGCCTCTTCTTTCTTTATTATGATGAAAAAGAATTCGTTAGTTTGTGGCGTCTGCCTCGTAATCATGTTATGATTTGAAGGAGATTATTAAAGGAGTAATGCATGATGAAACGTCACGAAGCAAGAGAAAAAGCATTTCAAATATTATTTCAATTAGATATGTTAGAAGAAGATATCGAAATTACCATACAAGAGAGATTAGATGAGGAGAAAAAGGATGATTTTCTGCAAATGCTTGTATTAGGTGTAGTGAAAGAAAAACAAGCAATCGATGAAATCATTTCAAGACATTTAGAAAAATGGTCATTACAACGCCTTCCATCTGTTGAGAAAACAGTACTGCGAATTGCAACGTATGAATTAAAATATATGGAAGATATTCCTGAGAACGTATCGATTAATGAAGCAGTTAATTTAGCAAAAATGTACGGAGACGAGAAATCAGGTAAGTTTGTAAACGGCGTGTTATCTAAAATTATCAAGTAATAAAGGGGAAGATAATAATGGTAGCTGAGGTTATCAATGGTAAGGAATTGTCTATGCAACTAAAGTTAGATATGAAAAAAGAGGTGGAATATTTAAAGCAACAAAATATCCTGCCCCATTTAACAGTTGTTTTAGTTGGGAATAATCCAGCATCTAGATCTTATGTTAATGGAAAGAAGCGGGCTTCTGAGGAAGTAGGAATAAGCTCAGAGATAGTGGAACTCCCTGACACTGTAACAGAAAAAGAATTATTACAGACAATCGAACAGCTTAACAGTGACAACGGGGTACACGGAATCCTAGTTCAATTACCACTTCCAGATCATATTAATGTAGAACATATTATTGAATCCATTGATCCAAAAAAAGATGTGGATGGTTTTCATCCTTATAACATTGGAAAAATGATGACTGGACAAGACACTTTTTTGCCTTGCACGCCGTATGGGATTATCACGATGCTAAAGTCCAAAAATATTACAATAGAAGGGAAGCATGCTGTTGTCATTGGGAGAAGTAATATTGTAGGGAAACCAGTTGGACAATTATTACTCAATGAAAATGCAACAGTAACGTATTGCCATTCTAAAACAAATAATTTAAAAGAGATAACGAATACAGCAGATATTCTTATCGTTGCCGTTGGTAGACCGAATGTCATTGACAAAGCATATATAAAAGAAGGTGCTGTAGTGATAGATGTCGGTATTAATCGACTAGAGGATGGATCATTAACAGGTGATGTAGACTTTGAAAGTGCCTCTGAACAGGCTAACTATATAACACCAGTTCCCCGTGGTGTAGGTCCGATGACCATTACGATGTTATTACATAATACCATTAAAGCTGCAAAAGGTTTGGTAAAATGACAAATAAGTACTTAACAGTTACCGCTTTAACTAAATATATGAAACGAAAATTAGATATGGACCCCCATCTACGAGACGTTTGGCTCAAGGGGGAAATATCTAATTTTAAATTACACTCTAGAGGCCATATGTATTTAACCATCAAAGATGACCAGGCACGAATCAATGCGGTGATGTTTGCTGGAAACAATCGATTTCTTAAGTTTAAACCTGAAAATGGAATGAAGGTTTTAGTTCGTGGAGAGGTTAGTGTATTCGAAGCAACTGGACAATATCAGTTATATATTCAACAAATGGAGCCTGATGGTCTTGGTTCCTTGTACTTAGCTTTTGAACAACTTAAGGAACGATTACGAACAAAAGGTTACTTTGATGAACAATATAAGAAGAAAATTCCTACAATTCCTCACCATATTGGTGTAATTACCTCTCCGACTGGTGCAGCTGTCCGTGATATTATCACAACAATTAAAAGACGGTATCCAGTCGCACAAGTGACCGTGTTACCGGTTTTAGTTCAAGGTGTTAATGCAGCGTCCTCCATTACGAAAGCGATATATAAAGCGAATGATATGGGGGAATTTGATGTCATTATACTTGGAAGAGGTGGTGGCTCTATAGAAGAATTGTGGAGTTTCAATGAGGAAAGTGTAGCTGAAGCTATTTTTCATTCTAAGATTCCTATTATATCTGCTGTTGGACATGAGACAGATGTTACCATCAGTGATTATGTAGCAGATTTACGAGCGCCAACTCCGACTGGTGCAGCTGAGCTTGCGGTTCCATCGCAATATGAATTACTAGACCGGATCACTAAAATGAAACAGACGTTAACTAGTTTAGTTACGATTTCCATTAAGCATCAGCAGAGTAAATTGAAGCAAATGGTAAATGCTTATGCATTTCGTTACCCTGAACAGCTAATAAGACAAAAGGAACAGGAGCTAGATAAGAATAGGGAACGAATGGACCGATCCTTCCAACTAGAAGTTAACAAAAAGATGGAGCGATTCAGTAATTATAAGACGAGGCTTTCTACTCAACATCCAAAAAGACGAATAGAACAAGCGACAAAAGCATTAAGTCTATTGATAAAACAAAATAATCAAGTGATGAATCAATATGTCGAAAAGCAGTCTATTCAGTTAACCCGATCAATGGATAAACTTAGTTTATTAAATCCACTAGAAATCATGAAACGCGGATTTGCAATTCCTTATACACCAACAGGTGATATTATTAAATCGAAATCACAAGTAAAGCAGCATGATCGGATTAGTATCAATCTCCACGATGGTATGGTGGACTGTGAAGTTTTAGATGTAAAGGAGACCCATAATGGATAAATATAAAGATTTAACATTTGAAGAAGCGATGGAGAAATTAGAGGATATCATTGGGAAATTAGAAGAAGGCGATGTACCTTTAGAAAAGGCAATCTCCTATTATCAGGATGGAATGATGCTGTCTAAAATCTGTAGTGATAAACTAAATCATATCCAAGATAAAATGGTGCAAATTATGAATGACCAGGGAGAACTAGTTCCTTTTGATATACAGGAGGATGAAAAGTAGTGGGAACGGTATTAAAAAACTACATAGAGACGAACCAAAAAGTATTTCATGAAGAATTAACGAAGCATTTAAGTCCATTAGACATCCCTGAGTCGCTAAAGAAGTCTATGCTTTATTCCTTGGAAGCAGGCGGTAAGAGGCTACGTCCGATTTTATTATTAGCAAGCTTTGAGGCATATGCTTCAAATGTGGAAAAAACATACCGAACAGCATCAGCACTTGAAATGATTCATACGTATTCCTTAATACATGATGACTTACCAGCAATGGATGATGATGATTATAGACGAGGATTGCTCACGAACCATAAAGTGTTTGGTGAAGCAACTGCTATCCTAGCTGGGGACGCATTATTAACCTTTAGTTTTGAAATGATTACGAACGATGCATTGTTATCTAATTCCGAAAAAGTGTACCTGATTCAGCTGTTAGCTCAAGCAAGTGGACCAACCGGTATGGTTGCAGGTCAAATTCTTGATATGGAGGCGGAGAATCAAACGGTTACCATAGAAATGCTGGAGAAAATCCATGCGTTAAAAACAGGTGAGTTGTTAAGATTTGCCGTAACAGCCGGCGCATATTTAGGAAATGCTACTAAGGAACAAATCAGCTATTTACAAGATTTTGCCCATTATTTAGGATTAATTTTCCAGGTTCAAGATGACATTTTAGATGTTACCGGTGATGAACAAAAATTAGGCAAGGCTGTAGGTAGTGATGAATCCAATAATAAAAGTACATACCCGAAGTTATTAGGGTTAGACGGTGCTATCGAGATGAAGAATCACTATATAGAGAAAGCAAAAGAATTGTTAAAAAAAGCAAATGCGGATACATCGAGACTCGCAGATTTAACCGATTATTTTAGCGAGCGCGATCATTAAACTCCAACCAGTAAAGGATTTAAGTATATGAGTAAAATTAGACTTGATGTTCTCCTTGTAGAACGAAATTTAATCGATACGAGAGAAAAGGCTAAACGAGCTGTTATGGCTGGATTAGTATATTCTGAACAAGAAAGACTAGATAAACCAGGGATGAAGGTTGATCAGGACATCCCTTTAACCATTAAGGGTAAGTTAATACCGTATGTTGGTAGAGGTGGACTGAAGCTGGAGAAGGCTTTGAAAGTGTTTTCTGTAGATGTTCATGATAAAATTATGATGGATATTGGATCATCAACTGGTGGATTTACAGATTGTGCATTACAGTCTGGGGCTAGACTATGTTATGCAATAGATGTAGGGTATAATCAACTGGATTGGAAACTCCGGAACGATCCACGTGTAGAAGTGATGGAAAGAACGAATTTTAGATATGTAACAGAAGATATGTTAGGAAAAGGATTACCTAACTTTGCCACGATAGACGTATCCTTTATTTCGTTAAAATTAATTTTACCTGTATTAAAGAAGCTGTTATTGCCAAATAGTGATATTGTCACGTTAATTAAGCCTCAATTTGAAGCCGGAAGAGAACAAGTTGGAAAAAAAGGCATTGTACGTGATAAAAAAGTGCATGTGGAAGTGTTACAAACGATTCTGGCATTCGCTAAGGAAGAGGGGTTTGAGCTTTACGGTTTAACATTTTCTCCTATAACGGGAGGAGATGGGAATGTTGAATTTTTAGCTCATCTAGGTTGGAATAAAGACGAACCTGGAAAATCCATCGAAGAACTGAATCCTGGAGTCGTAGTCGATGAAGCTCATTCAGAATTGAAATCAGCACAGAATACATGAGTAAATGGACTACAATCGTAGTCCTTTTTAATTAATTTGGGGGTGCAATATGAGTAAGATTCAAAGACATATAAAAATTAGAGAATTAATAACAGAGAATGATATCGACACGCAAGATGAGTTAGTAGACCGGTTAAAAAGCTTAGGCTATAACGTGACACAAGCAACGGTTTCAAGAGATATAAAAGAACTACACCTAGTAAAGGTTCCTACCACGGGTGGTAAATATAAATATAGCTTACCTGCAGACCAACGTTTTAATCCCCATGATAAATTAAAGCGACTTATCATGGATGCTTTTGTAAAAATCGATCATACGAGCCACTTCATCGTACTAAAAACGTTACCAGGTAATGCTCATGCAGTTGGTGTTTTAATTGATAATTTAGATTGGGAAGAAATCATGGGGACAATTTGTGGAGACGATACAATTCTGATTATTTGCCGCACGGAAGAAGATGCAGTTGAAATTAAAGACCGTTTTATCAATATGCTTTAAGCAAAATGGGGTGACCAGATGTTAACTGAATTATCGATACGTAACTTTGCGATTATTGACCAGATTACTTTAACATTTAAAGAAGGTCTAACCGTATTGTCTGGTGAAACAGGGGCAGGTAAGTCCATTATAATTGATGCGATTCAATTACTAGCAGGTGGACGAGCTTCTGTCGATTTTATTAGGCATGGAGAAGACAAAGCAGAAATAGAAGGGTTATTTTTAATCGAATCCACTTCACATCAAATTTATTTAGTTGGTAAACAATATGGGATAGAAATTAACGATGGGGAAGTCGTACTGCAACGGGTTATTACGACTTCTGGTAAAAGTATTTGCCGTGTTAATGGAAAATTGGTTACACTGGCTATCTTAAAGGAATTTGGAAGAACACTAATTGATATTCATAGTCAGCATGAAACCCAATCCCTAATGGAACCGGAGAACCATATAGAATTATTGGATTTATATAACCGAGAAGAGATCGAACAAGTTAAAGAAGAGTACACCGAATTATTTCAGCGACTTGAAACATTAAAAAGACGGTATAAAGAGCTAAATGAAAACGAGCAGGAGATGGCTCAACGATTAGATCTACTGGAATTCCAATTAAATGAACTGGAAAAGGCAAATCTTGTTCCAGACGAAGATGTTCAATTAGAGAAAGAACGCAACCAGCTGGTTAATTATGAAAAAATATATAAAGGTGTTCACGAGGCGTATAATGCATTATATGGTGAGCAAAAAGGACTTGAATGGTTAAGTGTTGCACAAAGATCACTAGAGGAAATAAACCACTATGACGATGTAATTGCCAAAAAATCGGAGTCATTATCCAATCATTATTATATGATGGAAGATCTGACATACGAATTGAGTAATTTCTTAGAAACCTTAGAATACGATCCGGACCGTTTAAATGAAATTGAAGGAAGATTAGCTGAAATTAGTCGTTTAAAAAAGAAATATGGTACGTCCGTTAGCGAAATGATTGAATATATGGGTTCTATCGAGGAAGAAATTGAGCAAATAAAAAATAAAGACTCCCACCTCCAGCGTTTAGCTAATGAAATAAACGAGCTAGAGGAAGATGCATTTATCGAGGCACAGCAATTACATGCGATCCGAAAACAGGCGGCGAGCAATTTAATCCGAGAGGTACAGGAAGAATTAAAGGATTTATATTTAGAAAAAGCATCGTTCTCTGTTCAATTCATACCTGAGAATGTTGTAGAAAATGTCCCCCTTCATAAAAATGGTTTTGATCAAATTCGTTTTCTTATTTCAACCAATTTAGGTGAACCATTAAAAGAGATCTCCAAAGTCGCATCAGGCGGAGAACTTTCTAGAATTATGTTAGTATTAAAGAAATTGTTTGCTAAGCATCAAGGTGTGACTAGTGTCATTTTTGATGAGGTAGACACTGGAGTAAGTGGAAGAGTCGCACAAGCTATTGCGGAGAAAATATTCCAAATATCTAATGACTCTCAAGTGTTATGTATTACCCACTTACCACAAGTAGCAGCAATGGCAGATACACATCTATTTATTGAAAAAAACGAATTAGAGAATCGTACTGTCACGCAAGTTAGCGAACTAACGGAATCAGAACAAATCAATGAGTTAACGAGAATGATGACAGGTACAAAAGTGACAGAAACAGCGAAGCAGCATGCCAAAGAGCTACATAAATTAGCACAAGGGTTTAAAAGAACTACAGTAAATAGTTAATATATATTAAAATGCTGTCCCTTATTAGGTATAACGAAGGGACAGCATTTTTTATATTTGTGTGAAACATGATGTCTAGTCTCGATTCCCTAAATTTTCTTCATACAATATTTGTAAAGGAAAAGATAAGCAGGTTTTCTTATCTTTTCCCGGTTTAAAAATAGCTATTAAAGGTCAAATTAGAAGTACAGATATAAAAATATGGTATGGGTTTAGGAACAAGGAGAGTGGACATTTGTGAAGCACATAGACAAAATTCGAATCGTAACAGGATTTTTACTACTACTCACATTGCTAATTGTTCCTTTTACGCCCCCTATACAAAATTATTTTACCATTCCAAATAAGATTGTAACGTTTCAAAATCAATTCCCCTTAGAGGTTCCTAACCTAGGTAATGCTGTTCAAGTATACGCATCTACGGACAATAATTCAGAAGCGGTCAATGCGTCAAGTTTCCATGTTACTGAACCGGGAGATAGTCAATTATATTATTCCGTTGCTGGAGTACCTATTAAGAAAGTTGACGTTTCGATACTAAAGGACGTTAAGGTCATTCCAGGTGGACAATCTATTGGTGTACAGCTACAAACCCTTGGAGTATTAGTAGTTGGCCATCATCTTGTAAACGGTGAAAATGGTACGATGTCTCCTGGTGAAGAGGCAGAGATTAAAGTCGGTGATGTAATCATGGAAATAAATGGTCAAAAGATAGAGGAAATGAAGGACGTTAAACCAATTGTCGAAGAGTCCGGTAAAAACTCCGAACCATTAAAAGTGAAGGTCAAACGTGGTAAGGAAACCTTTGATACGGAATTAAAGCCTGTATTGGATGAAAAGGAAAATGAATACCGGATTGGCTTATATATTCGTGATTCAGCCGCAGGTATAGGAACGATGACGTTCTTTGAACCTGAATCGAAGAAATACGGTGCATTAGGACATGTTATCTCGGACATGGATACGAAAAAACCGATTGAAATTCATGATGGTACAATTGTTAGATCCACTGTGACCTCGATTCAAAAGGGGAATAACGGTACTCCTGGTGAAAAGCAAGCTAAGTTTTCAATCAGAGAAAATAAAATCGGTACTATTACGAAGAATAGTCCATTTGGGATCTTCGGTAAGTTAGATGAATCGATAGAGAATGGTAAGTATGATAAACCAATGCCAATTGCGTTATCTCATGAAGTTAAAGAAGGACCGGCAAAAATATTAACGGTTATCGATGGGGAGAAGGTAGAGGAATTTGATGTGGAAATTGTTTCTAGTGTACCGCAAAAAACTCCTGCTACAAAAGGTATGGTTATACAAATTACCGACCCAAAATTATTAGAAGCAACTGGTGGTATTGTACAGGGGATGAGTGGTAGCCCGATTATTCAAAATGACAAGGTTATTGGAGCAGTAACACATGTATTTGTCAACGATCCAACAAGTGGATATGGTGTCCATATTGAATGGATGCTCCAAGATGCTGGAGTGGATATCTACAATAAAGAGAAGAAACAAGCAAGTTAATATAGTGTGGAAAGAGAACCTGTGCATTGATGCATAGGTTCTTTCATTTTGATTTAGGTTTTATTTTGTGTATAACCGGGAATATACGACCTGAAGGAATAGAATTAAATATTTTTCGACAAAATATCGAATTAGCTGTCGGATTAAATCGAATCATACCGAAAATGAAAGCAAAATAAAGTAATTTAAAGAAAAGATAAAAAAACGCAAAGTTTTTTTAAAAAAAGAAGGATATTTTGAAGTTTTGTCGAATACATAGAGTGGACATTATGGAAATACTTTAAAGGAGGAGCATTTTGTGGATAAGATTTCAGTTTGTTTAGTAGATGACAACAGGGATTTGATCAATTTAATGGAAGAGTTTTTTGATGAACAACCAGATATTGAAGTGGTTGGCACAGCATACAACGGTAAAGATTGTCTAGCATTAGTTGAAGAAAAGAAACCTGATGTTTTGGTGCTGGATATCATTATGCCTCATGTAGATGGGTTAGCCGTTCTAAATATGCTTAGGGAAAAAGGTAAGTCAAGTAATGATCCGTATGTTATTATGTTAACGGCTTTTGGACAAGAGGAGGTTATGAAAAAAGCTGTTGATTTAGGAGCATCTTATTTTATTTTAAAACCATTTGATTTAGAGAATCTTGCGGAACAGATTCGCCAAGTAAATGGACGAAGTGTTCTTTCTAACCGTTCAAACTTTGGTATGAAGAAGGAAAGAAAGAAGAAAGATTTAGAAGCAAGTATTACCAATATTATTCATGAAATAGGTGTACCTGCTCATATTAAAGGTTATATGTACTTACGAGAAGCCATTACCATGGTATATAATGATATTGAATTACTTGGCTCCATTACAAAAGTGTTATATCCAGATATCGCAAAGAAATTTAATACGACTTCATCACGTGTCGAACGTGCTATTCGACATGCAATCGAAGTCGCCTGGAGCCGTGGAAACATCGACTCGATATCCGCCTTATTTGGATACACGGTAAGTATTTCAAAAGCCAAACCAACAAATTCTGAATTTATCGCAATGGTGGCGGACCGTTTAAGGCTTGACCACAAGGCTTCTTAATGAATCGTTGGTATTAATGGGTTAATAGCAATTTTACATATATTGCTAAACAAGGAGTAGTTACCGATAAAGCCTAGCAATTGATAAAAGATATCATTTTTTATTGGTTTGTAAAAAATCAATAAAGGATGGTGTCTTTTTTATGTTACCGATGAATTGGTTAATGTTTATACGTATGTGCAAGATAATTTTTAGTGTCTGTTTTTTAAAATTGTCTAGCCATGGATCTACTTGTCTAAAATTTCTTCATTTATCTCCTAGATTCTTTCCTAGCTTGGATTAAATTTTGTTTATATAGCTTCATTATTGTTTTATTGGTAAGTTTTAAAAACTATTTCTTCTCTAAATTTTTTCTGCTTCTATAAAACAGTTACTAGACGCCCTTTGCCTTCTTTTCTGCTTGCTTCTTACGATCACGATAAATGATAAATCCTCCTAAAAATGCTAGTCCTGCAAGAAATAGGAATAAACCAATCCCAAATTGGATCCAAGCGTGGAAAAAAATAGGGTGGAAATCATCAAATAATGTGTCTCGCATTAATTTAATCCCAATTGCTGCAATAATGCCGGGTATAAAAACAACTAATACTGCTAATAATCTGACCATTATATCTCCTTTTCTTTCTCCCAATAGATAGATTCTACTTAGCCCATAGTATACCAAAATATAAAAAATAGATAAAATTTTAATTTGCCAATATGGAAAATGTACCGTATGATAGAGAAAAGCGCATAAAAAACACCGGAATATATAGCTATATAACCTCAATATTTTTTAATATTTAAAAAATATTTTTTATTTGAATAAAAATAAAGCGCTTACATTTCCTATGAATAGGGATTTTGTATTATAATGTAAAAGTAGTGTTTTTAAAGTGTTAGTTTCAATGGCTTATTTAACGTCAAGAAAGCTTATTTATTAATAGCTTAAGCAGTTATAAATAGCAACGTTTTATAAATGAGGAGGAATAGAAATGGATATTTTTAAAGACATGGAAGTATATGATTACGAGCAATTGGTGTTTTGCCAAGATAAGAACTCTGGCTTAAAAGCAATCATTGCAATTCACGATACGACGTTAGGACCAGCTCTTGGCGGGACTAGAATGTGGACATATGCTTCAGAGGAAGATGCAATTGTTGATGCAATGCGTTTAGCAAAAGGTATGACATATAAAAACGCTGCTGCTGGATTAAACTTAGGTGGTGGAAAAACTGTCATCATTGGTGATCCTAGAAAAGATAAGAATCCAGAGATGTTTCGAGCGTTTGGAAGATATATTCAAGGTTTAAATGGCAGATACATAACTGCAGAAGATGTAGGAACTACGGTTGAGGATATGGATTTAATCCATATGGAAACAGACTTTGTTACTGGAATTTCACCTGAGTTCGGTTCATCTGGTGACCCATCTCCTGTAACAGCTTATGGCGTATATAAAGGAATGAAAGCTGCTGCTTTAGAAGCATATGGTGATGATTCTTTAGAGGGGAAAACAGTAGCTGTACAAGGAATCGGAAGTGTTGCTTTTACTTTATGTGAGTATTTACATAAAGAGGGTGCGAAATTAATTGTTACAGATATTAATAAAGCTGCAGCCCATCGCGCAGTAGAGGCATTTGGAGCGACAGCAGTAGATCCTGATGATATTTATGAAGTGGACTGTGACATTTATGCACCATGTGCATTAGGCGCAACGATTAATGATGATACTATTTCTCGCATAAAGGCAAAAGTTGTCGCTGGTTCTGCTAATAATCAATTAAAAAGTACCGAACATGGTGATATATTGTTTGAGAAGGGAATTGTATATGCACCAGATTATGTTATCAATGCTGGTGGGGTAATCAATGTTGCCGATGAGTTAAATGGCTATAATCAATCAAGAGCGATGAAAAAGGTAGAAGGAATTTACGACAGTTTATTAAAGGTGTTTGAAATCTCAAGAAGAGATAATATTCCTACTTACTTAGCTGCTGATAGAATGGCAGAAGAACGAATCGAATCGGTTAGAAAATCAAGAGGTCAATTTTTATTAAATGGGCTTCATACATTAAGTAGAAGAAAGTAAGGGGGCGTATAGTATGGCTGAGGAGTATGATTTAGTAGTACTTGGAGGCGGAACGGGTGGCTATGTAGCTGCTATCCGCGCCTCACAGCTTGGCATGAAAGTTGCAGTTGTCGAAAAAGGTGAACTTGGTGGTACATGCCTACACAGAGGCTGTATTCCATCTAAGTCACTCTTACGAAGCGCTGAAGTGTATAAGCAAACGAAGAATGCTTTTGAGTTTGGTGTTCAAGCCAATAATGTAGCGCTAGACTTTAATCGTGTTCAAGAGAGAAAAAACTCGATTATCAATACGCTACATAAAGGTGTTCAGGCATTAATGAAGAAAGGGAAAATTGATGTTCTTCATGGTTTTGGGAGAATATTGGGGCCAAGTATATTTTCTCCACTACCTGGTACGATTTCGATTGAATATGCAAATGGTGATGAAAACACGATGATCGTACCAAAATTTGTCTTAATTGCAACAGGATCCTCTCCTAGATCATTACCAGGCCTTGAGATAGATGGTTCTATGATTATGAGTTCAGATGAGGCATTACAAATGGAGAGCTTGCCCGAGTCTATCATCATTATCGGTGGTGGTGTAATCGGTATTGAGTGGGCGTCTATGTTAGCTGACTTTGGTGTAGCCGTAACGGTTATCGAATATACAGATCAAATTTTACCAACTGAGGATGCTGATGTTGCAAAAGAAGTAGAAAAACAACTGAAGCGTAAGGGGGTAACTTTTGTTAAAGGGGCAAAAGTATTACCTGAAACAGTTAAAAAGGATGCCAGTGTAACCATTGAAGCCGAAGTTGCTGGATCTAATCAAGTATATACAGCGGATAAACTCCTTGTATCTGTAGGACGACAGGCAAATACAACTAATATTGGCTTAGAAAATACAGATATTGTAATGGAGAAAGGATTTATTCAAACATCACCATTTTATCAAACGAAAGAATCTCATATTTATGCAATAGGAGATGTAATTGGTGGTATGCAATTAGCCCATGTCGCATCTCATGAAGGTATTGTTGCAGTCGAACATATGGCAGGGAAGCAACCACATCGTTTAAACTATGATAATATCCCAGCATGTATTTATTCTAGTCCTGAGGCTGCAAGTGTCGGATTAACAGAAAAACAAGCAAAAGAAAAGGGCTATGATATAAAAGTAGGAAAATTCCCGTTTAAGGCGATTGGGAAAGCTTTAGTATACGGTGAATCGGATGGCTTCGTGAAAATCATTATGAATAAAGAAAATGAGGACTTACTTGGTGTGCATATGGTCGGTCCACATGTAACAGATATGATCTCTGAGGCTGGTCTAGCTAAAGTATTGGATGCAACACCGTGGGAAATTGCTCAAACCGTACATCCACATCCAACCCTTTCTGAAGTTATGGGCGAGGCAGCGTTAGCGGTTGACGGTTTACAAATTCATGGATAATATTTATGTTTAATTAGTTAAGGGAGGGACTTAAAAAATGGCAACAAATCGTCATGAAGAACTTGGACTAACAAATGATCAAGTTTTAGAAATGTACAAAACAATGCTTCTTGCTAGGAAACTAGATGAGAGAATGTGGTTATTGAATCGTGCTGGGAAGATTCCTTTCGTTATTTCTTGCCAAGGTCAGGAGGCAGCACAGATTGGAGCTGCGTTTGCTTTAAATCGTCAAGAAGATTATATAGCACCTTATTATCGTGATTTAGGAGTTGTACTTGCTTTTGGTATGACAGCAAAAGAATTAATGTTGTCCGCCTTCGCTAAAGCAGAAGATCCAAACTCAGGTGGAAGACAAATGCCAAGTCACTTTGGTCAGAAGAAAAATCGAATTCTAACGGGTTCATCTCCTGTTACAACGCAATTGCCACATGCCGTTGGTGTTGCGCTTGCTGCAAGAATGGAAGAGAAGCAATTTGTTTCGTTTGTCACATTAGGTGAAGGTTCGTCTAACCAGGGGGATTTCCATGAAGGGTTGAACTTTGCAGGAGTTCATAAATTACCAGTAATTACAATGGTTGAAAATAATAAATATGCCATTTCCGTACCTGCGGAAAAACAACTAGGAAACCAAAAGGTATCGGACAGAGCCATTGGTTATGGTATGCCAGGCTATACTGTTGATGGAAATGATCCATTAGAAGTATATAAAGTAGTAAAAGAAGCTCGTGACCGTGCAATTAGTGGTGAAGGTCCAACACTGATTGAGGCAGTATCTTATCGATTGACTGCTCACTCAAGTGATGATGATGACCGTGCATATCGTGGTCGTGAAGAAGTAGAAGAAGCGAAAAAACTTGATTCTATATTCACATTTTCCCAGTATCTAAAAGATGTTGGTGTGTTAACGGACGAGGTAGAAAAAGATATGACCAATGAAATCAACTCAATTGTCAATGAAGCAACGGACTATGCTGAGAATGCTCCGTATGCTGCACCAGAAGATGCATTAAAATATGTTTACGAAGAAAAGTAGGGAGGGATAACCATGCCAGTCATGTCTTATATACAAGCTGTTACTACTGCTTTAAGAGAAGAAATGCAACGTGATGAAAAGGTTTTTGTATTAGGGGAAGACGTTGGGAAAAAAGGTGGCGTTTTTAAGGCTACAGAAGGATTATATGATGAGTTCGGTGAATACCGTGTTCTAGATACACCACTAGCAGAATCCGCTATTGCCGGTGTAGGTATCGGTGCAGCAATGTACGGAATGCGCCCAGTTGCTGAGATGCAGTTTGCAGATTTTATCATGCCTGCGGTTAACCAAATTATTTCAGAAGCAGCCAGAATTCGTTATCGTTCAAATAATGATTGGAACTGTCCGATTGTCATTCGAGCACCTTATGGCGGTGGAGTTCATGGTGCTTTATATCATTCACAATCGGTTGAGGCTGTTTTTGCTAACCAACCTGGATTAAAAATCGTGATGCCTTCCACACCTTATGATGTAAAAGGTTTATTAAAAGCAGCAATTAGGGATAATGACCCAGTCTTATTCTTTGAGCATAAACGTGCTTATCGTTTACTAAAAGGTGAAGTGCCAGAAGATGATTATGTATTACCAATAGGTAAAGCGGATGTGAAACGTGAAGGATCCGATATTACCATCATTACATACGGATTATGTGTTCACTTTGCCTTACAAGCTGCTGAAAAGTTAGCAGAAGAAGGTATTGATGCTCATATTTTAGATTTACGTACAATCTATCCATTGGATAAGGAAGCCATTATTGAAGCTGCCAAAAAGACTGGAAAGGTTCTATTAGTCACAGAGGACAATAAAGAAGGTAGTATTATTGGGGAAGTTGCAGCAATCATTGCAGAAAATTGTTTGTTTGACCTAGATGCTCCTATTCAAAGACTTGCTGGACCTGATGTACCTGCCATGCCATATGCACCTACAATGGAGAAATTCTTTATGATGAATCCTGATAAAATCGAAAAAGCAATGCGTGAATTAGCTGAATTTTAACTAGGAGGGAAAACGATGGCACTGGAAAAAATTACGATGCCCCAATTAGGGGAGAGTGTTACAGAAGGAACCATAAGCTCTTGGCTTGTTAAAGAAGGAGATCATATTAACAAGTATGATCCTATTGCTGAGGTCATGACAGATAAAGTCAATGCAGAGGTGCCTTCTTCCTTTACTGGAACAATCAAAGAAATCGTTACAGGTGAGGGAGAAACGGTCGCTGTTGGAGAACTAATTTGCTATATCGAAACAGAAGCTGGTGTAGCTAATGAATCCAATGACGCTGAGAAGGACGTAACGAAGGAAGCCTCTACCTCTACAACGGAGGTCGCTTTAGACCAATCTATGAAAAAACGTTATTCTCCAGCTGTACTCCGTATGGCACAAGAGAACAATATAGATTTAGAGCTCTTGACAGGAACTGGTCGTGGTGGAAGAATCACTCGTAAAGATATCGAAAAGATTATTGCTTCAGGTGATATTCCTAGTGCACCAGTGAGCGAATCGGTGAATACACAAGCTCCAAAAGAAAAAGAGGGAGCACAACCGCAATCCACTGCTACTGTTCCACCTGTCTCACAACCTACTAGCCAGGTTGGGGATATTGAAATTCCTGTAACAGGAGTACGTAAGGTCATTGCGCAAAATATGGTACGCTCCAAAACGGAAATACCACATGCCTGGATGATGGTGGAAGTAGATGTTACCGATCTAGTTAGTTACCGAAATAAAATTAAATCTGAATTCAAACAAAATGAGGGTTATAATTTAACTTACTTTGCATTCTTTGTAAAAGCTGTCGCACAAGGCTTGAAAAAATTCCCACAGTTAAACAGTACATGGGCAGGGGATAAAATCATTCAACGTAAGGATATAAATCTATCAATCGCGGTTGCGAAAGATCAAGAGTTATTTGTACCAGTTATTAAGCATGCGGATGAAAAGAGTATAAAAGGGATAGCAAGAGAAATAAATGAATTAGCTCAAAAGGCGCGTACCAATAAACTAACTGCTGGTGACATGCAAGGTGGTACATTTACAGTAAACAATACTGGTTCCTTTGGCTCTGTACAGTCTATGGGAGTAATTAATCATCCCCAGGCTGCCATTTTACAAGTTGAATCGATTGTGAAAAAACCGGTTATCATTAATAACATGTTTGCTGCTCGAGATATGGTAAACCTATGTTTATCACTGGATCACCGAATTTTAGATGGATTGATTTGTGGTCAATTTTTAGCCTATGTAAAAGAAACACTGGAAAATATGAATGAAAATACCGTTCAAGTGTATTAGAACAAGTTTTATAAATTGAATTTTAGTTGCAAAATTGATAACCTATATGTTAGGAAAGAAGAAACTTAACATAAAGGGGTGGCTTGTATGGATTTTAATTTATTTATGAATGATATCGTTGATGCTGCACGTAAAGATATAACAGAAGCAGGATATGAGGAGCTAAGAACACCTGAAGATGTAGATGCTGCACTGAATCGTGAGGGTACAACACTTGTCATGATTAACTCAACCTGTGGTTGTGCTGGTGGTGTAGCTCGTCCAGCTGCTGCTAATGCGATTCATTATGATAAACGTCCTGATCATTTAGTAACAGTGTTTGCTGGACAAGATCGTGAAGCTACAGAGAAAGCTCGTACATATTTCGAAGGCTATCCGCCTTCATCACCTTCTTTTGCATTTTTGAAAGATGGAAAAATTGTAACGATGCTTGAGCGTCATGACATTGAAGGCCATAGTGCAATGGAAGTAATGACGAAGCTTCAAGAGATGTTTGACAAACATTGTGAAGAAGTATAAGAAAGAACCAAATAAGGCTGTCCTATACCATAAGGTCAGTCTTATTTCTTGTTAAAAGGAGAAAAACGGGTGAAAATCGGGTATAGAACTATTAAAACAGCAATAGGCACACCTATCTCAATCGTTATAGCACAAGCGTTAGGACTGACCAATTTCACTTCAGCTGGGATACTAACGATTTTGACAATTAAGCCCTCACGTAAACAGTCCGTTATCAGTGCGTGGCATCGATTATTAGCCTGTATTGTTGCAAGTATACTTTCGTATTTGTTTTTTGAGTTTATTGGCTATCATCCGGTTGTTTTAGGATTGATGCTTATGGTATTTATTCCGGTTACAGTATGGTTAAAAGTTACTCCAGGGATTATAACTAGTTCCGTCATTATCCTCAATCTTTATAGTACTAACGGTATTCCCGTTTCACTATTGCTTCAACAATTTATTATCATCTTGGTAGGGATAGGAACAGGTCTATTAATAAACTTATATATGCCTGGATACGACCAAAAATTAAAGCAAATTCAAATGAAATTGGAGCATAATTTTCGGATGGTACTAACCGAAATCGCTCTATATTTAAGGGATAATAATACTGTATGGGATGGCAAAGAAATAAGACAATCAGAGGAATTACTCGAACAAGCGACTCGATTAGTTGAAATTGATAGGGAAAATCACTTGTTACGATCCCAGCATACTTATTATGACTATTTTTACATGCGTAATAAGCAATTAGATTTACTTAGAAGGATGCTTCCTTTAGTGACAAAACTACCGAATCGCGATGAAATATCATTAAAAATTGCAGATTTCTTCGAGGGATTAGCTGATTCTGTTCATCCTGAGAATACGGCCATTGTATTTCTCGAGCAATTGAAGGAATTACGTGATGAGTTTCATAACGAGGATTTACCAACAACGCAAGAGGAATTTGAAACACGGGCAAATTTATTTCGATTATTACATGAAATTGAGGGTTACCTTATCATCAAGAAGCGATATAAAGATAGTGATGTAAGCTTATGGAGGAACCCAAAAGTAGCAAAATAAAAAAGACTGTGATTACTTGAATCTGTAATCCAGTCTTACCATTCCTTTATAAACCAACAAACACAGCTAAACCATAAGTTATTGTAGAAACAACCATGGCAATAATCATAATATATACTGCTAGCTTCATACGACGTTCGCGTTTGGATTTTCGTTTTGGTACAGGTTTGGTAGTTTGGTTTGCAGACATTTGTTAGCCCTCCTTCAATCCATATGCTCTACTTATTTTAACGTTAAAATAGTAATAGGACAAGTAATAAATTCAATCCTATTTTTTTAGTATAAATTATCTTAATATTTTCCTTATTTTAACAGATGGGAAGATTCGAGTTTAACAGAATGGGGGAACAAGTATGAATATCGATGAAAAAGAGGTTCAAAAGAAGTGGAAAGATTCGGTTGCAGAAATATTAAAGCGCTTTCCTGAACGGAAGGAAACTTTTTTAACTAGTTCAGATATTGAAGTAGAAAGGCTGTACTACCCATCAGAAGTAGATAGTACATATATGGATAAGCTAGGTTTTCCAGGGGAATACCCGTATACACGTGGAATACAACCGACTATGTATCGAAGTAAATATTGGACGATGCGTCAATATGCTGGTTTCGGATCGGCAAAAGAAACAAATAAGCGCTTCCGATATTTATTGGAACAAGGTCAGACTGGATTATCTGTAGCTTTCGATCTCCCAACACAAATTGGTTATGATTCAGATGATCCGATGGCTGAAGGGGAAGTTGGAAAGGTTGGAGTGGCAATAGATACCCTTTATGATATGGAAGACCTACTTGAGAAAATACCTTTAGATCAAGTTAGTACGTCGATGACGATTAATGCTCCTGCATCCATTTTGCTCTGTATGTATATTGCTGTTGGAGAAAAACAAGGCGTTCCCATGGAAAAATTAACAGGGACAATTCAAAATGATATTTTAAAAGAATATATTGCTCGTGGAACGTATATATTTCCTCCAAAGCCGTCCATGAGATTAATAACCAATATCTTTGAATACTGCCAGAAGTTTGTTCCAAAATTTAATACGATTAGTATCTCGGGCTATCACATTCGAGAAGCGGGATCTACAGCAGTTCAAGAGGCGGCCTTTACGATTGCTAATGGAATGGCTTATGTGGATGCAGCTATCGAGTCAGGGATGGATGTGGATTCATTCGCTCCTAGACTAGCATTCTTTTTTAACGCCCATAATAATTTCTTTGAAGAGATTGCGAAATTCCGTGCAGCTAGAAGAGTGTGGGCTAAAATTATGAAAGAGCATTATCAAGCAAAAAATCCGAAGAGTTGGAAGCTCCGTTTTCATACCCAAACAGGTGGTTCTACTTTAACTGCCCAGCAGCCGGATAATAATATAGTTCGTGTAACTCTGCAAGCATTGGCAGCAGTTCTTGGTGGTACACAAAGTTTACATACAAACTCTCGTGATGAGGCTCTTGCTCTGCCAACAGAGGAGTCGGCACGGATAGCTTTACGAACACAACAAATCATTGCCCATGAAAGTGGTGTTGCAGACACGATTGATCCGTTAGGTGGCTCATTTTATTTGGAGGCATTGACAGACAAAATGGAAGCAGAGGTAGAAATTTACTTGAAGCGAATTAACGAGCTTGGCGGAGCAGTATCTGCTGTAGAGGAAGGCTATATGCAACGAGAAATTCATCGGACAGCTTATGAAACACAAAGAAAAATTGAAAAGGATGAGGAAATAATTGTTGGGTTAAACAAATTTACAATCGAGGAAGAGGTTAATCCAGAATTATTAAAGGTAGATGAAGAATTAGAACGGGAGCAGAAGGCTAAACTCCAGTCGATAAAGGAAAAACGTGATAGTGAAATGGTAGAAAGTACATTAAAACAACTGAAATGGGCAGCAAGTCAAGCCGATGAGAATTTAATGCCATATATATTAAATGCCGTAAAAGCTTATGCGTCTGTTGGGGAAATATGTAATGTACTCCGTCAAGAGTTTGGAGAATACGGTAGCATCTAATACAAAAGGGGAGGAGAACATAGTATGGCAAAGATAAGAGTATTAATAGCAAAACCTGGTCTTGATGGACATGATCGAGGTGCATTAATAATCGCTCAAGGGTTAAGAGATCATGGGATGGAAGTAATCTATACT
Organism: Ornithinibacillus proteolyticus; assembly: GCF_039581225.1. Classification (NCBI taxonomy): domain Bacteria; kingdom Bacillati; phylum Bacillota; class Bacilli; order Caryophanales; family Bacillaceae; genus Ornithinibacillus; species Ornithinibacillus proteolyticus. The sequence continues at coordinate 52,634 of NZ_JBCPXV010000002.1, forward strand.
GGCTTAAGACAATCACCAGTTCAAATAGCCAAAGCAGCAATTCAGGAAGATGTTGATGTAGTAGGATTATCTTCCTTATCAGGTGCGCATCGTACCCTTTTTCCAAAAGTAATTGAGGAATTAAAAGCGTTAGATGCTGCAGATATTCCAGTAATTGGTGGCGGTGTCATACCTTCAGAGGATATCCCATTCCTTAAAGAAAAAGGGGTAAAGGAAATCTTTACAAGTGGTTCTACGATTGAAGCGTTAGCAGATTATATTAATCAACTCGTAGGAGTACAGGAAGGTAGTATTTCTAACAGAATATCCCATATTGGTATTGCCGTTAGATCAATCGATCAGGTGCTACCATTTTATACGAAGACATTAGGGTTAGAACTAGAGGGAATGGAAGAGGTAGCGTCTGAGGGAGTAAAAGTAGCCTTCCTTAAAATTGGGGAGAGTCGTTTTGAATTACTAGAACCTTTAGAGGAATCCTCTGCTATTCATAAATTTATTGAAAAAAAAGGAGAAGGCATCCATCATATAGCCTTAGATGTGGATGATATTCAGGCAAGGATTAACAGCTTGTCTAAGAATGGTGTTCAATTAATTAATGCAGAACCGAAACAAGGCAGTCATCAATCACAAATCGCTTTCTTACATCCTAAATCAGCACATGGCGTACTGTTTGAACTATGTGAAGAAGCAGGGGGAGAAGAAGCATGATGGATATGTTTGATCGGATTAATGAGCTCTATGATAAACGGAGAATGGCAGAATTAGGTGGTGGGGATGAACGGATTGAAAAGCAGCATGCTAAAGGGAAATGGACTGCTAGGGAACGAATTGATTACTTATTAGATGACGGGAGTTTCGTTGAATTAAATACGTTTATTGAATCTCGTGGAACCGATTTTGAAATGAATGGGTCCAGTGGAATGGGGGACGGTGTTATCACTGGGTATGGAAAAATCGATGGCCGTCCAGTCTATTTATTTGCACAAGATTTTACTCTCTATGGTGGGGCTTTAGGTGAAATGCATGGAAAGAAAATCGCTGCCGTTATGGATCTTGCGGCAAAGAATGGTGTTCCATTTATTGGATTAAATGACTCTGGTGGTGCTAGAATTCAAGAGGGGGTATCCTCACTAGATGGGTATGGTCAAGTATTTTACCGCAATGCCATTTATTCCGGCTATATACCGCAGATTTCCGTTATTATGGGACCAAGTGCAGGTGGTGCGGTATATTCACCAGCTATAACGGATTTTGTGATAATGGTCGAGAAGACCTCACAAATGTTTATTACGGGGCCGAAAGTTATTGAAACAGTAACAGGAGAAAAAATTTCCTCTGAAGATTTAGGTGGAGCACATATTCATAATAGTAAAAGTGGCAATGCCCATTTCCAAGCAGAAAATGAGACAGATGCATTAAATCATGTGAAGAAATTGCTATCGTATTTACCGAACAATAATAACGATAAGCCACCAGTAAAGACCGTAACAGAAGATGCCCTACAAAATTATCGACCAGGATTAGTTGATATAGTTCCATTTGATTCTACACGACCATATGATATAAAACGAGTTATTGAACAAGTAGTGGATGAGGATAGCTTTTATGAAATTCATGCAGAATTTGCTAAAAATATTGTAGTAGGTTTTGCGAGAGTACAAGGTCAAACAGTTGGATTAGTTTGTAATCAACCGAAACATTTGGCAGGTGGACTCGATATTGATTCAAGTGATAAAGCAGCACGATTTATTCGCTTTTGTGATTGTTTTAATATCCCAATTATTACATTTGAAGATGTGACAGGTTTCTTTCCTGGCATAAAACAGGAACATGGTGGTATCATACGACATGGAGCTAAAATCTTATATGCATATTCTGAAGCTATAGTACCTAAGCTAACTGTTATTGTAAGAAAAGCTTACGGTGGTGCCTATGTAGCATTGAATAGTAAATCAATTGGTGCAGATTTAGTTTATGCATGGCCAAATGCAGAAATTGCAGTTATGGGACCAGAAGGTGCAGCAAATATTATCTTTGCTAAAGAGATTGCGGCAAGTACAGACCCTGAAAAAACACGTCAAGAAAAGATTAATACATATCGAGAAAAGTTCGCAAATCCATATATTGCGGCAAAGCTAGGCATGGTCGATGATGTTATCGACCCTAGGGAAACTCGGATAAAGCTTATTCAAGGGTTAGAAATGTTACAATATAAAAAAGAGGATCGCCCAAGCAAAAAACATGGGAATATCCCTCTTTAATTTTAGGAGGTTAACAACATGGTCAATAAGGACAGATTAGTTAGTGAATTTATGGAGCTAGTTCAAGTAGATTCAGAGACAGGCTTTGAAGCTGACATTGCAGAGGTTTTGAAAAAGAAGTTTAGTGAACTAGGTTTGGAAGTACTAGAAGACGAGGCAAAAGAAAAAACAGGTCATGGTGCGAATAACCTTATTTGTACATTAAAAGGGAATAAGGATGGTGTTGACCCGATTTATTTCACTTCCCATATGGATACCGTAGTACCGGGTAAAGGTATTAAACCATCTATTCAAGATGGATATATTGTATCAGACGGTACAACGATTCTTGGTTCAGACGATAAAGCAGGGCTTAGTGCTATGCTTGAAGCAATTCGTGTACTAAAAGAGAACAATATCCAACATGGTGATGTACAATTTGTGATTACAGTGGGAGAGGAGTCTGGGTTGGTTGGTGCCAAAGCACTAGATCCATCCATGATTCATGCAAAGTTTGGATATGCGTTAGATAGTAATGGAAAAGTTGGGGATATTATCGTTGCTGCGCCAACACAAGCAAAAATCAATACCATTATTAAAGGCAAAACAGCCCATGCTGGTGTTGCACCGGAAAAAGGAGTTTCTGCTATTACCATTGCTGCTAAAGCTATTGCTAAAATGCCATTAGGAAGAATTGATGAAGAAACGACAGCAAACATTGGTCGATTTGAAGGCGGAAAGCAAACAAACATCGTAGTGGATCATGTGGAAATCCTAGCAGAAGCTCGTTCCCTAGTGCCGGAAAAAATGGAAGCTCAAGTGAAGGCCATGAAGGAAGCTTATGAAACAACCGCTAAAGAAATGGGCGGAGAAGCAATTGTGGATATTAAGGTAATGTATCCCGGATTCAAACAACAGGCTGGAGATGAAGTTGTTGAAGTTGCTAGAAAGGCAGCCGCATCGATTGGTAGAGAAAGTCAGCTACTGAAGAGCGGTGGTGGAAGTGATGCGAACGTTATTGCAGGATTTGGTATCCCGACTGTCAATTTAGCAGTAGGATATGAAGAAATTCATACGACAAATGAGCGTATACCAGTTGAGGAATTAGTAAAAGTAACGGAATTAGTAGCTGCAATCATTGAAGAAGTTGCTAATTAATTCATTTTATATTTTTCCATGAACATTAAAGATACCTTTATTGGCATCTTTAATGTTTTTTCTTTAAATCCAATTAACCCTTTCTACTAGTATAAAGGGCTTTTTTGTTTTTGTGATATAATAAAAGTAGAAACAACCGTTCGGAAAGGTGTAAAGAGATATGAAAGCGAATAAGGTACGGATTATTTTTCATTTGGACATGAATAGCTTTTATGCTTCGGTGGAGACGGCCTATCATCCAGCATATAAAGGAAAACCATTAGCGGTAGCTGGAAATCCAGAGGAGCGAAAAGGGATTATTATTACAAGCAATTATGAAGCTAGGGCTAAAGGGGTTAAGACAACGATGCCAATTTGGCAAGCAAGAAAATTATGCCCGGAATTAATTATCCTCCGCCCTAATTTTGAACGGTATCGCTACGCCTCAAGTGAAATATTTAAAATACTAAATTCTATAACGCCTTTTGTAGAACCCGTATCAATTGATGAAGGGTATATGGATGTAACGGACGCCACATCACCTTCTAATACGCTACAATTAGCTGAGGAATTACAGCACAAAATAAAAAGAGAGCTCGATCTGCCATGTAGTATTGGTATTGCTCCGAATAAATTCTTAGCAAAAATGGCATCGGATATGAAGAAGCCAATGGGAATTACAATCCTAAGAAAACGAGATATTCCTATGAAGCTGTGGCCATTACCAGTCGGTGAAATGTATGGAGTAGGGAAAAAGACAGCGGAAAAATTAAACACAATGGATATTCATACCATTGGTGACTTGGCTGAAGCGGATGTTTATCAATTGAAACAGTTATTGGGTATTAATGGTGAACGGTTAAAGAATCGTGCGAATGGTATTGACTTGAGGCCAGTCGATCCGGATGCAGTAAATGAATTTAAAAGTATTGGTAGCTCCGAGACATTGCCGGTGGATACAACCGATGCTAACGAAATCCGAAGCTTACTAACGGCACTGGCCCAAAATGTAGAGAGTAGAATGAAACGGAAGCATGCAGCAGGTCGATCTGTCCAGTTAACCATTCGTTATCATGATCGAAGTACTATTACTAGAAGTAAAAAGCTTCCGAATTATATTGAAAAGAAGGAGGATATTTTAAAGGTAGCTTTTGAACTTTTTGACCTTCATTGGAATTTAGAACCAATTCGCTTACTTGGCGTAACCGTTCAGGATATAGAAGAAAAACAAAATATTGCTCAACAATTGGATTTGTTTACGTATAAGAAGGATGCTGAAAAAGAAAAGCTGTACGATGCTATTGATAAATTAACACAAAAGTTTGGTAAAAACCCCTTCGTTGAGGTGAAGGAGGAAGTGAATCAACAACCTAAAACTAGCTTTCAAAAAGACTTTCTGGATGATTTTAGAAAGTAAACGTTATACGGCATGTATATGAATAGCTTGTTAAATAAGAGTAGATGGAGGAAAAATAAGATGGAAATTTTTAATGAATGTTTAAGCCGCATCGATAATTTAGAACATCGAGCAAGAATGGAGGAAGTTTTGAATTGGGTGATCAAGACATTTCCCAATTTAATGCCAGTAGTGAAGTGGAATCAACCTATGTTTACTGATCATGGCACCTATATTATTGGTTTTAGTGCGGCTAAACACCATCTAGCAGTTGCACCGGAAAGAGCAGGGATGATTCACTTTGCAAATGAAATAGAGGAGGCAGGCTTAGAGCATACGAAGGAACTGGTACGCTTCAAGTGGGATAATCCGTTTGACTATGTTTTACTTGAGAAAATGATTACATTTAATATATTGGATAAAGCCGACTGTACTACTTTTTGGCGTAAATAGAAGTAGTATTTGCGTAAATACCGGATAGTGGGGTCGATTTAATTGAAGAAGAATGTTACAGGAAGGAAGTTAAGCCATGGATTTAAAAACAGTAATGGAAGAATTAGAATCACTTGGTACGGAGCGAACGAAAAAAAGATACCTAAGTAATGGCGCACATGAACCATTATTTGGTGTAGCGACTGGTGCAATGAAACCAATTGCTAGAAAAATTAAGAAGAATCAAAAATTGGCAGAGGAATTATATGTAACCGGAAACTATGATGCTATGTATTTTGCTGGTATTATCGCAGACCCACACGTGATGACGGAGGAAGACTTTAATCGTTGGATGGAAAGTGCATATTTTTATATGATTTCCGATTATGTTGTAGCTGTAACGTTATCTGAAACGGATATTGCTCAAGAAGTAGCTGATAAATGGATTGCTAGTGGTGAGGAGCTTAAGATGTCAGCAGGCTGGAGCTGTTATTGTTGGTTATTAGGTAGTCGCCCAGATGATGAATTTAATTCGGACAAGCTTTCCAGTATGTTGGATCAAGTGATGAAGACAATTCATGAAGCACCAGAACGTACGAAGTCTTCCATGAATAATTTTATCTATACCGTTGCAATTTCGTATGTGCCCCTTCACGAGAAGGCAGTTGAAGTGGCAAAGAGAATTGGGCCAGTCGAAATGAAAAAGGACAACAAGAAAAGTACTATCTTACATGCTTCCGAAAAGATTCAGAAGGATTTAGACAGAGGTTCACTAGGTTTTAAGCGTAAATATGTAAGATGCTAGTCCATACTTGATATAGAAGAAGGGGTTGGCAGATAACTAATAGAATTAAATGTAAAACCGAATGATACACGATACTAGCTACGGAAATATACGTAGACTCCTGCAGCAGGATAGGGCAAGGTTGAGAACCCGAAGTGCTTAGCACGAGGAGGCTCACCAGCGCCCAGCGGTAAAGAAGACACTGCGAGGTTCTTTCGAGCAGATGTCGCCACTGTGCTGGAAGCAACCGCAAGTATATTTCCGGAGCGTGGTCGTTGCTCATCATTCGGTTTTTTATTTGAGATAAATTCTTTTGTCTAAAGCCTCTTCTTTAACATTCACTGAGGATATAAAAACGATTACTCGGTTACTTTAATATTTTCTTAATTAATGAAAATGCAAGCTTACCACCAGGATAACGAAGTGGTATATCCATTTTAGTAGTTTGTTTCAAGATACTTTTTTGATGAGAAAACGTATCAAAACTATATTTCCCATGATAGCTACCAATACCACTGCTGCCAACTCCACCAAAAGGCAGGTTAGGATTTGCTAGATGATATAATGTATCGTTAATACAACCTCCGCCAAATGATAAACTTGTCATCACTTTTTCTTGATTACTCTCTTTTTCACCAAAGTAATAAAGTGCTAAAGGTTTTTCCCGACGCTTTAAATCGGCGATCGCATCATCTAATGTTTCAAACGTAAGAATCGGTAGTATTGGGCCAAAAATCTCATCCTGCATGACAGGATCTTCCCAAGTGATCTGATCTAATATGGTTGGCTCAATCTTTAATTGCTCATTGTCTGTATTCCCACCATAGGCTATTATGCCATTTGAAAGGTAGGCTGACAAGCGATGGAAGTGTTTTTCATTAACAATTCGAACATAATCTTTATTCGTTAGTGCATCTTTATTATATAGCTTCTTTATTTGCTTTTTCATTTCTTTGATAAGCTTATCCTTCATTTTACTGTGAACATAAATATAATCAGGAGCAACACAAGTTTGTCCGGCATTTAAAAATTTTCCCCATACAATTCGCTTAGCCGTTATCGATATATTGGCATCTCTATCTACAATAACAGGGCTTTTCCCACCAAGTTCTAATGTTACCGGAGTTAAATATTCACTAGCTTTACGCATGACGACTTTGCCTACAGGAGTACTGCCAGTAAAGAATATATAATCAAAGCGTTGATTTAATAACGCTTCACTAGTTTCTTTTGCACCTTCTACTACTGTTAAAAAGCTAGGATCAAATGTTTCTTTGACCATTTTAGCGAGTAAAGATGAAGTGGATGGACTATATTCTGACGGTTTAATAATAACTGTATTTCCTGCAGCAATTGCTCCGATAGCAGGTGCAATCGCCAAATGTAACGGATAGTTCCAAGGGGAGATAACTAAAGTAACTCCATATGGTTCTTTGCGAATATAGCTTTTCGTTCCTTTATGGGTCAGAGGGGCGTCCACTGGTTCATCTTTCATCCACTCTTTTAAGTTTTTTTCCAGATGTTTTATTTCGTTATATAAAAAACCAAGCTCTGTTGTAAAGGTTTCGAAAGTTGATTTATTTAAATCCTGCTTTAAAGCTTGGTAAATATTCTTTTCGTACTTTTCTAGCATATAACGTAATTTTCGTAGTTGATCGATTCGAAAGCGATAATCTAGTGTATGTTCATTTAAGAAAAAGTTACGTTGGTTTTCAACCAATTGTTGGATGTTCATCAAATACCACTCCTTCTAATGGGATGGAACAGATAATTTGAAAAAGTCATGTGCTATTTCCGTATTTGGAAATATTGCTCGTGCTTCATCAAGTAGTTGATCCAAATCCAGTTTTTGGTATCTGGAGGATACATGTGTTAGGACTAATTTTTTTACCTTACCAGCTTTAGCGAGATCCGCTGCTTGGGCAGTGGTAGAGTGGTAATAGTTATGTGCTAACTCATAGCTTTCTTTGTCGAAGGTTGCTTCATGTACTAATAAATCTGCTGCTTGAACAAAGTCCTGATTTAATTCAGTTGATCTTGTATCCCCAAGAATGACAATATGTCTTCCGGGTTTGTCAGGTCCGATATAGTCTTTTCTGTGTATCATCCGACCATCCTCTAGTGTAGTCGTTTCGTTCTCTTTAATAAGACTATAAACTGGACCGGGGTTTATACCAGCAGATTTAAGCTTTTCTACTTGAAGTTCTCCTGGCTTATTCATTTCTTCTATTCTAAATCCATAGCTTGGTATACCATGGTCTAATTTCTTACAGGATACGATAAACCCTTCTTCTTCTAATATTTTACCTTCACGTAATTCTACGAAAAAAAGTGGATAGGTTAGATGAGATCCACTTAGTTCCAAGCTAGTTCGTACATATTCTTCAATGCCTTTTGGCCCATAAATAGTTAATTCATCTTCTCCACCTTGAAAGGACCTGGAACTCAGGAAGCCTGGTAATCCAAATATATGATCCCCGTGCAAATGGGTAATAAATATTTTATTTACTTTTCTCGGTTTAATGGAAGTCTGTAGAATTTGGTGTTGGGTCGCTTCACCACAATCAAACAACCAAATACTATTTGCTTCTTGAAGTAACATTAATGCGATGGCCGTCACATTTCGCTCCTTGGAGGGTACACCAGCTCCTGTACCTAAAAATAATAACTCCATGAATTTGGCCTCCTTATTTCCAACCTCGTGCATATTGCTTCGGCGCTTCTAGTTCGTAGTTAAGTTCATATGCAGCTTCTTTAGCCCAATATGGGTTATTCAGTAGGGATCTACCAATGAAAATAAGGTCTGCTCGATTATTTTGGAGAATTTCTTCTGCTTGAATACCTGTCGTAATGAGACCAACTGCTCCAGTTGGAATTCCAACCGTATGTTTAATTGTTTCACACCGTTTTATTTGATAGCCAGGGTATGGATTAATTTTTGCAGGTACAACACCACCTGAGCTACAATCAATTAAGTCAATTCCTAATTCTTTTAATTGCGTTGCATAATACAAGAAATCCTCTAATGTATTTCCCTCCTGGTGATATTCATCTGTAGAAATACGGACAAATATTGGACCAGTGAATTCCTTAGATACTGCCTCTACCACCTCTTGAAGGAAACGGAAACGATTTTCTTTACTACCACCATACTCATCAGTTCGCTTATTGGCTAATGGTGAGAGAAATTCATTGATTAGATATCCGTGAGCTGCATGGATTTCCACCATATCGAATTCGGCTTCTTTTGCTCTTCTTGCTGCTTCTGCAAAAGCTGCTATAATTCTGTTAATGCCTTGGTGATCCAATTCAGATGGCTCTTGGTATCTGTCATTGAAGCGAAGTGGAGATGGTGCGTAACTAATCTCTTCATCCTCTGCTTTACGTCCAGCATGTGCTAGTTGAATTCCTGCCTTAGAGCCGTAACGATGTAATTCGTGAACGAGCTCTCTTAAACCACTAACATGCGCATCATCCCAAATTCCGAGATCCTTCGCTGTAATTCTCCCAGCAGGTTCTACAGCACTAGCCTCTAACATGATTAATCCAGTTTGACCGACTGCTCGAGAAATGTAATGTGTGAGATGGAAAGGTGTTAGTTTGCCATCCTCGTTTTCACAGGAGTACATGCACATCGGAGACATAACGATTCTATTTTTTAATGTCATATTTTTATATGTAATAGGTGTAAATAATTTAGTCATGAATAAAACCTCCATTTATAATTGTTTCTTATATTGGAATACTTTTCTAAACGTAAGTGCTTTGTATGGGACATCGGTAAAGATACCGTCACACCCTTGTTCAAAACAGTGCATCATATGCGAGTATTTGTTTACGGTATATACACGAACCGGCATATTCTGTTCATGAGCTTGGCTAATTAGTAATGGATGTACTAAACGATATTTTATATGTAGTGCATTGGCACCTAATGCTTTAGCATACTCGACTAAGTTTGCATTTCGCTTTGAGGTAAGGAATGCTATTTCCACTTCATCCTGATAGCTAGCTAGTCGTTTTACACTATTCGGATTGAATGTTGATAAAGTTGTCCGTTCCAATAAACGATGTTCCTTTAACTGGTTATAGACTATTTGTTCCAAATTACTATAGTCAATTTTGTTATTTTTCAATTCAATATTGACGTATAAGTTCTTTGGTTTAATCCATGTAAGGAAGTCTTCTAAGCGAATAATTCTAGCTCCTCGAAAATCGGGGGAGAACCATGAACCAGCGTCTAATGTAGATAGTTCTTCAAAAGTGAAATCTTTTACATAACCATTACTATTAGTCGTTCGTCTTACGGTCTCATCATGAATTAATACTGGAATATTATCTTTTGTTAATTGTACATCTGTTTCGATTCCTTCTGCACCTAAATTGTATGCAAGCTCAAATGCATACATGGTGTTTTCTGGCGCAAGCTTACTTGCACCTCGGTGGGCAATTATTTTAGTCGTCACATTCCATCACCTCTAATTTGATTTTGTTTTAAATGAAAGGTAAAGTCAACCAATAAACAAATTGTGGGATTGGATTCCAATATACAATCTTAATTTAGATAAGTGACTTCTTTCCTGTTTAGCTGTAAAATAAACATAAAGGAATGAACGACTATTCAGTACATAGAGTTTACTAGAGTGAAGGGGCTTTGAATATGAAAGTAGCAAAAAAATCAATCCAACAAATGACCGTTCCAACTCCTTTTGCAGTTGGGGATACACATGTTTATTTATTAAAGGGTGACACACTCTCTTTAGTTGATGCTGGTGTCCGGACAGAAGCAGCATGGAACGCTTTAGTTGAACAGCTGAAAGAAATTGGCTATAAGCCTAACGATATTGAACAAATTATTTTAACACATCATCATCCTGACCATACTGGTTTAATAGACCGCTTTGATCGGGTAACGAATATTGTTGGAGACAAGAATGTGGAACCATGGCTATCCCATGATGATGATTATTTTAGTCGTTTTGAAGCATTTTATTATGAATATTTTGATGCAAATGGGGTGCCAAGCCGTTTTCGTTCTCATATCGATAAGCTACGAAAACAATTAGTTTGGGCAGGAAAAGGGATCTTAACAACAGTAATCGAGGAAGGGGATTTGTTACCGGGTTATCCAGAGTTTCGTGTGGTTGAGACAAAAGGGCATGCACAAAGTCATCTTTCCTTTCTACGTGATGATGGTACCTTTATTGGCGGTGATCATCTGTTACATCATATTAGCCCTAATCCAATAATGGAACCACCATCAGAAGATGAAACAGAACGTCCTAAGCCACTATTACAGTATCGAGATAATTTAGAGAAATGCTTAAGTCTAGATATTAACGTAGTATTGCCTGGGCATGGTAAGATTTTTACCGACGTAGAAGAAGTAGTCTCCCGTGTCTATGCTAAACAAGAGAATCGTGCTAATAAAGTACTCAGTCTATTAAAAGAATATTCTAAGACAGCTTTTCAGCTCTGTGAGCAACTATTTCCGAGACAATTTGAATCACAAATTGATTTAACGATGTCTGAGACAATTGGTCAATTGGATTACCTAGAGAATCGGGGATTAGTAACAACAACAATGGAAGACGGGGTTATCATTTATCATGCAAACTAGCCTTCAAGGAAAAAAGATTGTCGTGACAGGAGCATCAAGTGGAATTGGTGAAATGCTTGTTAGGAAAATAGCTGCTAGCGGTGGAACACCTATTATGCTAGCTCGTTCGTTGGATAAGTTACGACAACTTCAAGAACAAATAAAAGAAGAATACCAGGTGAAAGGGTATTATTATAAGGTTGACTTAACTAATCTAGAGGAAGTGGATGAGGTAGTTGTTCAAGTGATGAGAGAACATGAAACGATAGATGCACTCATCAATAATGCTGGGGTAGGTCTGTTTCAATATGTGGATGAAACGAAATGGCAAGATATTGAGCTAATGTTTCAAGTAAACGTGCTTGCTGTCATTCGAATGACTAAGCTATTTCTTCCGCATTTTAAGGCTAATAATGCCGGTCATATCGTGAATATTGCATCACAAGCTGGAAAAATATCCACACCTAAATCAGCTGTATATGCGTCTACCAAGCATGCTATAATCGGTTTTACTAATGCATTAAGACAGGAAATTGTCGCACACAATATAGCGGTTACAGCAGTTAACCTTGGTCCAGTTCGAACGAATTTCTTCTCTTTAGCAGATCCGGAGGGGAGTTATCAAGAAAATGTAAATAAGTATATGTTAGAGCCGGAAAAAGTTGCGATGAAGATCACCCAACATCTATTCACAAGTAAACGAGAAATTAATATGCCACTCTGGATGGATCTAGGTAGTAGATTTTATCAGGTTTTTCCTGGTATTATGGAAAAAGTACTAAAAAAACAGTTTAATAAAAAATAGGACAATAGAGGAGAAATAAATGAAACTTACGATTACAGAGAATGCCCAACATAAGCTTAATGAACTAAATATAAATAACATGACATATATCTTATTACGTTATGATACAGAAGGCTTGGGCTGTGGCGTGAATGGTATGCCTACGTTTCGGTTCTTGTCGCAGAAAGAAGAAACACATCAGGACGTAGAAAACGATACCTTTCCTACCATTATAAACAGCATGCAGGCAGTCTTTTTTGCTGAAGAGATGAAACTAGATTATGTAAATGGAACTTTTCGATTATCTAGTCCAGAAGGTATTTTGAATCCGTTTATTTCTACAACAAGTGTTGTAAATTAAATAAGTATGTATTCCAATCGTGCCGTAATCCTTTCTTGGATTGCTTGCACGATTTTTTCTTATCTACACAACTAAAATAAAATGCTAGTCTATTTTTTCTGATAGTTTCTATAAGTGTACTGCTAAATTATGGTAATATATACATATCGCTAATCGAATAAATATACATCGATTACGTATCACTCATAGGAATACGTATAACGTTAGTTTTAAATTGAGCTCGGGTTACACAGGAGGGAAAACGTATGACTTACAATGATCAAGTCAAAACCATTACAACGAAACGACTTCTGCTAAGGTTGTTCCAAGAATCTGATGCGGATACTGTTGCTAAATTATGTAATAATTACGAGATCTACAAGAACACGATGTATCTACCTTTTCCCTATGAAAGGGATCATGCCTTAGTTTGGATGGAGCGTCATTTAGAAAATTTTCTAGCTGATAAAGCTTATGAATTTGCTATAACAGACCGGAAGACAGGAGAATTATTCGGTGCAATCGCCTTATCGAATAGTCCTAGCTTTCATCATGGTGAGCTAGCTTATTGGATAGGGGAAGAATATTGGGGAAATGGCTATGCTACAGAGGCAGCAGAAGCCATGATAGAATTCGCCTTTAAAGAGAAGCAACTTCATAAAGTATTTGCCCGCTTCTTCAGTACGAATCCAGCTTCAGGTAGAGTGATGGAAAAGATAGGTATGGAAAAAGAGGGCATGTTAAAGGAGCATGTAAGAAAAGAAAATCGATATGTTGATTTAGTCTATTATGGCATTATAAATAAGTAAACCGAACGTAATGAAAACTGACGAATGAAAGTCATAAAGTGTAGTGAAATAGACTCCTAGAGCCAAAGGTTTTAATGGAGAAGGGACCAGCCATATCAATCTAATCCGACTCACAAGTTGATAATTGGTCTATTACTGGTAGTTTTGGTTAAAGTGGTCATAAAGTACAAAAACGAACTACTTTTAGAAATCCTCGTAAAAGGATTATACAAAGTAAGTTCGTTTTTTTACTAAGAAGCTTTGGTTTCCTATATTAAACAATCATCTATGGTTGTCATACGTATTGCTTCTCGTAATCGTTTTAAGCTTTTGATAAACATCCTCATCAAGAGGGTTAGCTGACTGGATTGTTAAATTTTCCTCTACTTGTTGTATGGAGCTAGCACCAAATACGGCAGTTGATACTGCAGGATGTTTTAACACATAACGTAATGCAAGATCATTTAGATTTTCTGAGATAGCGCTTAGTTCTTGATAGATGTTTTGTAACTCGTCTTGTGTATAATCTAAATATCCCTTTTCTCCTTTATTGGTGATCACTGTTTTCGCTTGATTACTTAACATCCCTTTAGCAAGTGGGCCTCTTGCTAACACGCTAATGTTATGCTCGTATAGCAAATCTAACGTTTCTTCTTCTGGTCTTCTGTCTAAAAGACTGTATTGTGTCATGACACCATCGATGGAAGATTTTTGGACATATTCTCTAATCACATTTGGTCGAATGGAGGAGATTCCATATGCGCGAATCAGTCCCTCTTGCTTCAATTGTTCAAACGCTTCGATTGTTTCATCAATTGGATCATCTAATGTCCCACCGTGAAGCATATAGAAATCAATATAGTCTGTTTTAAGGCGACGTAAGCTTTCTTTGACCTCTCTCAGTATGTAGGCTTTCGATGGGTCCCAGTACCAACCATCCTGACCAGGAGTGTAACGGTTGCCTACCTTTGTTGTAACAATTAATTTGTCGCGCTTATGTTTAATTGCTTCCCCAACTATCTCTTCATTCAATCCAAAGTCATATAAGTCAGAGGTATCAAGGTGGTTGATCCCGTTGTCTAAGGCATAGTCAATAATAGCTTTTGCTTTCGTTCTATCGGTACCAAGTGACATACACCCAAGTGTAAATGCTGATATTTCAATGTCTGATTTTCCTAATTTATTTTTCTTCATAGTACTCCCTCCTGTCTTTATCATATTTCAAATGAAAGGCAAATGCCAAGTTCTAAAGCTTTGATTATTAACTTGCAAGAATCCTTATGCTAAAATGGAATCATTATGATTAAAGGATGAACGTAATGAAGAAATTTGAAGAAAAGACGATAAATTCGAAAACAATCTATGATGGAAAAGTTGTGAAATTACAAGTTGATGATGTACGATTACCAAATGGCCAACAAGCTAAGAGAGAATTAATTAAGCATCCAGGTGCTGTATCAGTTATACCGATTACAAAGGATAATAAAATTGTTCTTGTTGAACAATATCGTAAGCCATTAGAAAAATCGATAATTGAAATCCCTGCTGGGAAACTTGAGCCTGGTGAAGTGCCAGAAATAACCGCAATGCGAGAATTAGAAGAGGAAACAGGCTACACTACAAGTCATCTAACAAAAGTAACCTCCTTCTATACTTCGCCAGGATTTGCTAATGAACTAATGCATATTTATCTAGCTAAAGATTTAGAGAAATTAACAGTACCTAAAGCTTTAGATGAAGATGAGTTTGTAGAAGTTCTAGAGGTTACACTGGAGGAAGCGAAAAAGTTAGTAGAAGAACAACGAATCCATGATGCAAAAACGAATTATGCCATACTTTACCTAGATACTCAGGAGTTGTTATAACATGTTACCATCCTATTTTGCCGATATGCACATTCATATTGGAAGAGATATTTTTAATAAGCCAGTTAAAATTACGGCTTCCAAGAATTTAACCATAACGAATATATTAAAAGAGGCTAGTCGGAACAAAGGGATTCAGTTAATTGGTGTAATTGATTGCCAATCACCTAATGTACAGTTGGAATTAAAAAAGCTGATAGACCAAGAGCTAGCATACGAACTTAATGATGGTGGAATCCGTTTTGAGGAAGTCACATTACTCCTTGGTTCCGAAATAGAAGTATATGACGAGAATTGTCGAGGTCCAATTCATGTTCTTTGCTTTCTACCAAGCTTAGTAGAAATGGAGAAGTTTTCGGAATGGCTCATAACGAAAATGAAGAATATTACGTTAAGCTCGCAGCGCTACTATGGTTCAGCTAAGGATTTGCAATACAAAGTAAAAGAATTGTCAGGAATTTTTATACCAGCACATGTATTCACACCTTATAAAAGCTTATATGGTAAAGGGGTTAAACAATCGCTAAACGAAGTCTTTGACCCAGACTTAATAGATGGAATTGAATTAGGTCTTAGTTCGGATACGTATATGGCAGATCAAATCAAAGAACTCCATTCCTATACCTATTTGACCAATTCTGATGCGCATTCATTAGCGAAAATTGGTAGGGAATATCAGGAAATTCAAATGAGTGAACCGTCTTTTAAAGAATTTAATTATGCCTTACACCAGATTAAAGGACGAAAGATTATCCGTAATTTCGGAATGAATCCAAAGCTCGGTAAATACCATAAGACGGTTTGTGATCAATGTCTCCATTACTTGGATTCGGATTCGACTGTGTGTCCAGAGTGTGGTTCAAGAAAGATTGTGAAAGGGGTAGCAGATCGAATAGGCGAGTTAAGAGATCATACTGGTGAAGTAGAGCTACGTCCACCATATATGTATCAAGTACCACTAGAATATCTACCGAAGCTAGGGCCGAAAACATATAAAAAATTATTAGAACATTTTCAAACGGAAATGAATATTATCCATCATGTTCCTTATGAAACCTTACTAGCAGTAGTTCCAGAACATATTGCACAGTCTATTATTCAAATGAGAGAAGGAAAACTAGCTATCATTGCTGGTGGTGGAGGAAAATATGGTAGTGTTGCCGAGAGCTGATGCTACAGTTTAGTTGAATGATAAAAGATATTATTGTAAAGATAGATTTGATAGGAATGTTTAACAGGAATCCCTCATAACTTTTAATATAGACAAGAAAGTGAATGGAGGATTCCTATGATAAAACGAACACTAGCAATGGATCATCTAAAAACACATGCGACCATTTATATCTTTATGATTATATTATTTTTAACCGGTATAATATTTGGGGCAATTGTTGTTAATAGTATGGGGTTTGAGCAGAGAACAGATCTTTTCTTTTATGTAGAACGTTTTTTTGGTTACTTAACGAATGAGAATACAATTGCTAATAATGATATATTCAAGGAAAGTTATGTATATCATGCGAGATATTTATTTCTTCTATTTATACTAGGCTTATCAGTAATTGGCTTGCCAATTGTATGGATTCTAATATTTTTAAAAGGATTGGTAGTTGGATTTTCAGTAGGATTTATTGTTAATCAGCTTGGGTTAAAGGGCTTTTTACTAGCTACATTTTCTATTGCACCTCAAAATATTTTGGTTATACCCATTTATATCATTGCTGGAAGTCTTTCTATGATATTCACATTGGGATTATTGAATAAATTATTCGCTAGAAAGGTGTCCTTCTCACAACCAGTTTTACATCCATTCATAAAATATGCTTCTGTATTTGCTATATTACTGATATTATCTGTTATTCCAGCACTGATTGAAGCCTATGTTGCAAATGAAGCCATGGTATCCTATATTAAATCTCTATATGCCACAGAATAGTTAGAAACAAATAAACTTTGACACCCTTTATACGTGTGCATATAATTAAAGGTGGATATGAGGGAGGAGATCGCCATGGAACATCGTATTGATCGTATAAAGAAACAACTTCATGCACAGAGCTATAAGCTGACTCCACAACGCGAAGCCACCGTAAGAGTACTACTTGAACGGGAAGCGGACCATTTGAGTGCTGAGGATATATATTTATTAGTTAAAGAAAAAGCACCTGAAATCGGCTTGGCTACCGTATATCGTACATTGGAATTATTATCGGAATTAAAAATCATTGATAAAATTAATTTTGGCGATGGCGTCTCCAGATACGATCTACGAAAAGAAGGAGCCGAGCATTTTCATCATCACTTAGTATGTATTGAGTGTGGTTCGGTAGAGGAAATAATGGAAGATTTATTAGGTGATGTTGAGAAAATAGTAGAAAAAGAGTGGGGTTTTCAAGTACAGGATCATCGATTGACCTTTCATGGCCTGTGTAAAGTATGTCAAAAAGCTACTGTCAAGTCTGCTTCTAAGTCTACTTCATGATAGGAATGCCTTTTCAATAGGAGAAGGCATTATTTAATTTTAATCGTCATTTTTTCGTGTTACTATATAAATAGGTTCATCATATGAATTTATGGGACTAGTTTTCTAGTTAGTATGTATAAAGTATATCTTTTTTGGCATATCTTTTATTATTAGTATTTATTAAAGGAGAATGCCATATGAAGAGGATGGTATGGGATACGGTTAAGGTATTTATTATCTTCGTTGCTTGTACATGCTTATTTTATTTTGGTTTGCAAGTCATGCATTCCGAATATGAACAGTTTCATCGATATGAGACTCCAGAAGGTCCATCTGTTAAAGTATTCCAAAATGAACAAAGCTTTATTGATCGTTTAAATATCTTTTTTCGATTAGGGGAGTAGAGAATGCTAAATCATGCCTATAATGATTTTTTTCATTATCTGCAAATTGAACGAGGATTATCTGATAATACGTTAAAATCCTATAAACGAGATTTAAGTAGATATATGAAAGATATGAGTATAGGGAAACATAGTACATGGAATGAGATTACAAGAACGGATATTGTTGGATTTCTTTATAAACTAAGGGATGAAGGGAAATCATCTGCAACGATTGCGCGAACTATTTCTGCCATTCGTCAGTTTCACCATTTTTTATTGCGTGAGGAAATTGTTAATCATGACGCAACATTACATATTGAAACACCTAAGAAAGAAAGAAAACTTCCGGATGTTCTTTCCATAGAAGAAGTAGACAAGCTCCTTGATATTAAAGGGAATACTCCTTTAGATATTCGAAATAAGGCTATGCTTGAATTCATTTATGCTACCGGCTTACGTGTAAGTGAACTAGTATCACTAAAAACAGACGATTTACATTTAACGATGGGCTTTGTCCGATGCTTCGGTAAAGGAGCAAAGGAGAGAATTGTACCATTAGGTGATATGGCACAGCAATCGATAGAAAATTATCTAAAATATGCCCGCTCTAATCTATTAAAAAAGAATAGAGATGAGAGTGTTTTATTTTTAAACCAGCATGGTAGACCAATGACGCGACAGGGATTTTGGAAAATACTTAAAAAGCTAGCAAAAGACGCAAATATCACGAAGGATATAACACCACATACGTTAAGACATTCCTTTGCTACGCATCTATTAGAAAATGGTGCTGATTTGCGTGCGGTACAGGAGATGCTTGGGCACTCTGATATCTCGACAACACAAATTTATACCCATGTAACGAAAACAAGATTAAAAGACATGTATAAATCGTTTCACCCTCGAGCATAGGACTGCCTTTTTACGGAAGTTGTCTGACATCATACAACCAATAGAAAAACATATAAATTCAAAAATAAGACAACATAAGATTGGGAGGTTATAGAATATGAGTAAATTTAATCGTATTTTTTTAGTAGTAATGGATTCCGTTGGTATTGGTGAAGCACCAGATGCGGAAAAATTTAATGATAAAGGTGCAGATACACTTGGACATATTGCAGAGCATATGAATGGATTACATATGCCGAATATGGCGGAATTAGGACTAAGTAATATAAGGGAAATTAAAGGAATTGAAAAAGCTGTAAAGCCTAAAGCCCATTTCACTAAAATGGAAGAAGCATCCAATGGTAAGGATACAATGACCGGACATTGGGAGATTATGGGATTACATATTGAACAACCATTTCAAACATTCCCGAATGGTTTTCCAGCGGAGTTAATAAATGAATTAGAAAGCAGAACCGGAAGAAAAATTATTGGTAATAAGCCTGCATCAGGGACCGAAATATTAGATGAGCTTGGAAAAGAGCATATGGATACGGGTGCATTAATTGTTTATACATCTGCTGATTCTGTATTACAAATTGCTGCCCATGAGGATATTATTCCAATCGATGAGCAGTACCGCATTTGTGAAATTGCTCGGGAACTCACATTAGATGAAAAGTATATGGTAGGTAGAGTTATTGCACGTCCATTTGTTGGGAATCCTGGAGCATTTGAACGTACTTCTAACCGGCATGATTATGCATTGAAGCCTTTCGGTAAGACCGTTATGAATACATTAAAGGATGAAAACTACGATGTGATTGCCATTGGGAAAATATCTGATATTTACGATGGTGAAGGCGTAACGAAAGCAATTCGAACTGTAGATAATGATGACGGTATGACCAAATTAGTAGAATCCATGAGCATGGATTTTCATGGTATTAGCTTTTTAAACCTGGTTGATTTTGATGCGAAATTTGGTCATCGTAGAGACCCACAAGGCTATGGAGAAGCACTAGAGGCATATGATGCTAGACTTCCTGAAGTATTGAGCAAACTGAAGGATGATGACTTATTAATTATTACTGCAGATCATGGTAATGACCCTGTACATCATGGAACAGATCATACACGTGAGTATGTGCCATTGCTTGTTCATCATAAAGGGATTGATGTTGGTAGGGAATTACCAATTAGAAAAACCTTTGCCGATATTGGTGCAACGATTGCTGATAATTTTAATGTTACATTACCAGAGCACGGTAAGAGCTTTTTGAAAGAGATTTAATTAGGGAGAGGTATAATAGATGGAGTATTCAAAGATAAAAGAAGCGAATGAATTTATTAAAAGTCAATTATCCACTACACCAGAAATTGGTTTAGTTTTAGGGTCTGGACTAGGAGTTTTAGCAGACGAGATTGAAAATCCTGTCATTATTCCGTATAACCAAATTCCATATTTTCCAGAATCAACGGTTTCAGGTCATAAAGGACAATTAGTAATTGGTCAGTTAGAAGGAAGACAAGTTCTTGCAATGCAAGGTCGTTTTCATTTTTATGAAGGTTATACTATGCAGCAAGTTACCTTTCCGATTCGAGTAATGAAAGAGCTTGGCATTACCTCATTAATTGTAACAAATGCAGCTGGTGGAATTAATGAAAGCTTTGAGCCTGGTGATTTAATGGTCATTACCGACCAAATCAATAATATGGGAACTAGTCCACTGATTGGTCCGAATGATGAACAACTAGGTGCGAGATTCCCAGACATGTCTTCCGCTTATAATAAAAAGTATGTCGACTTTGCGCTTGAAGCGGCTAAAGAACTAGACTTAAAGGTTCAAACAGGAGTATACGTAGGAAATACTGGACCTGCGTATGAGACCCCAGCAGAAGTGCGTATGCTAAGAACTTGGGGTGGAGATGCAGTTGGTATGTCAACTGTACCGGAAGTAATGGTGGCAAATCATGCTAATATGAAGGTACTAGGAATTTCTTGTATTTCGAACATGGCAGCAGGCATTTTAGATCAACCTTTAACCCATCATGAGGTTATTGAAACTACAGATAAAGTGAAACAAGACTTTCTTCAATTCGTGAAGAAAATTGTTCAGACATTACCATTGAACTAACAGGAGGTAGAACATTCTATGCGGATGTACGATATCATCGAAAAGAAACGGGACGGAATAGAACTTACAGAAGAAGAAATCTACTTCTTTGTAAATGGTTATACAAGCGGTGACATTCCTGATTATCAAGTCAGTGCATTAATGATGGCAATCTATTTTCAGGATATGACGGAAACAGAAAGAGCACTTTTAACAAAAGCTATGGTTGAATCTGGTGATCAGATTGACCTTTCTGATATAGCAGGAATTAAGGTAGACAAACATTCCACTGGTGGTGTTGGAGATACGACAACACTAGTACTAGCACCTCTTGTTGCTTCTGTTGGTGCTCCAGTAGCTAAAATGAGTGGCCGTGGGCTAGGCCATACAGGTGGTACAATTGATAAGTTAGAGTCCGTGCCTGGATTCCATACAGAGATTACGAATAAAGAATTTATCGATTTAGTCAATAAAAATAAAGTTGCGGTTATTGGGCAAACAGGAAACTTAACTCCTGCAGATAAAAAGCTGTACAGTTTACGAGATGTGACAGCTACGGTGAACTCGATTCCGCTAATTGCAAGCTCTATCATGAGTAAAAAGATTGCTTCTGGTGCTGATGCCATTGTATTAGATGTCAAAACCGGTGCAGGGGCATTTATGAAGGAAATTGAAGATGCGAAGGAATTAGCTCAAGCAATGGTTTCAATTGGAAAGAAGGTTGGCAGAAATACGATGGCGGTTATTTCGGATATGAGTCAACCGCTAGGCCTTGCAATTGGTAATGCATTAGAAGTAAAAGAAGCTATTGATACCTTAAGCGGGAAAGGACCAAAGGACTTAACCGAATTATGTTTAGTATTAGGTAGTCAAATGGTTGTACTAGCAGAAAAAGCAAGCAATATTGAGGAAGCAAAACAAATGCTGGAAGAAAATCTAGCTAATGGTAAAGCACTTGAACAATTTAAGACATTCCTTGCTTCACAAGGTGGAGATGCAACTGTTGTGGACAATCCAGAATTACTACCAAAAGCAAGTAAGCAAATTGAGGTAACGGCAGAGCAGTCTGGAACAGTGCAAACAATCGTTGCCGACCAACTAGGAACTGCTGCTATGATGCTAGGAGCTGGAAGAGCAACGAAGGAATCTGAGATTGATCTAGCTGCTGGCATTATGCTTCATAAAAAAGTAGGTGATCCAGTACGTAAGGGAGAGTCACTACTTACTATGCATTGTAATATCGACAATGTAGCATCGGTTGTTGAACTAATTAAGTCTAGTATTATCATTACAGACGAAAATGTGAAAGCACCAAAGCTAATATATGAAATGATTACAGAATAGTTTAATCGGGAAGTCTCACTCATGGGACTTCCCGTATTTATTGTTAAGATTTTTATCTTTTCCTGATTATAAATCTGTTTAATTTTGGTAATCCTAGAGTTATATTGATTGCTGGAGGTTAAACACGATGAAAAAATTTGTTCTAATGATTAGTTTACTATTTTTCACCCTTTCTTTTTATACGATTACAGTAGCAGCAGAAGAAAAAGGGGATTCACAAAAACAAGAGTCATTTGATCTAGCTCCTGATGCTAAATCCGGCATTTTAATCGAACGAGATACAGGAAAGATTATGTTTGAAAAACAAGCCCATGAAAAATTACCACCTGCAAGTATGACAAAGGTGATGACATTACTGTTAATCATGGAAGAAATAGAAAAAGGTACATTGAAAAAAGATGAACTCATCCGAGTCAGTGAAAATGCTGCATCAATGGGTGGATCACAAATCTTCCTTGAAGCTGGCGAAGAGATGACGGTGAATGACCTGTTAAAAGGTATTGCGATTGCTTCCGGTAATGATGCTAGTGTAGCATTAGCCGAAAGAATTGCTGGAAGTGAAGAAGCATTTGTAAAAATGATGAATGATAAAGTAAAAGAGCTAGGGTTAGAGAATACACAGTTTCAAAATGTGACTGGCTTACCTGCAGAAAATCATTATAGTACAGCATATGATATGGCCATGATGGCCAAAGAACTATTAAGGTATGAGTCCGTTACGGAATATACCTCTGTATACGAAGATTATTTACGGAAAGGGACTGATAACGAGTTCTGGCTTGTAAATACGAATAAGCTGGTTCGCTTTTATCCTGGTGTTGACGGATTAAAAACGGGCTTTACCAATGAAGCAAAGTACTGCTTAACCGCTACGGCGAAAAAAGGTGACATGCGGGTGATTGCTGTTGTCATGGGGGCCGGGACTCCAAAAGAAAGAAATGCAACCGTATCGAAGATGTTAGATTATGCATTTAACACATATGAAACGAAAAAGCTCTTTGAAAAGGGAGAACCTATTACAAAGCTAAATTTGTTTAAAGCAGAGAATAGAAATACTCCGGTTGTGGCTTCACAATCCATTAGCACCTTATTTAAAAAAGGAGAATCTGTAGAAGGATTATCTACGTCTGTTAAGCTTGATGCCATTACATTACCTTTAAAGAAAGGCGATAAGGTAGGTACGCTTCAAGTTAAGAATGGTGAAATGGTCATCTCTGAAACACCTCTAGTTGTTGACGAGGATGTTGAGAAGGCGTCATTATTTACCTTGTTTAAACGCTCCATTCAGAAGCTGTCGAAATATGACTAATTACTTCTAGTTTAGGAGAAATATTTCTTCTTTTGTCTACAAGGAAGGAATTTACCCATTTCACAACGAATGTGTACTTACATAAGGAATGTAAGGAGGATTAAAATGGGTCTAGATTATACATTTGAGGTAAAAGAAGATGTGCTTATTGTTCGCTTAGCTGGCGAATTGGATCATCATGAAGCAGAGGGCCTACGTGATCAATGGAAGGACATGCTTTACCATAACCCGGTTAAGCATGTAATTTTAAATCTTGAACAAGTAAGCTTTATGGATAGCTCTGGACTAGGTGTTATTCTAGGTAGATATAAGGAAGTACTGCAATTAGGAGGGCAAATGGTTGTTTGCTCGATACCGCATTCTATCAAACGTTTGTTTGAAATGTCTGGTATGTTCAAAATTATTCGTTTAGAGGAGAATGAGATGTTTGCGTTAGAAACGTTGGGGGTGGCTTCATGAGTAATGAAATGCATGTAGAATTTTCTAGTGTTAGCCAAAATGAATCGTTTGCCCGGGTGACCGTTGCTGCTTTTGTGGCTCAGCTCGATCCCACAATGGAGGAATTAACTGAAATTAAAACGGTAGTCTCTGAAGCCGTGACGAATGCGATTATCCATGGATATAATAACGATCCTAATCATAAAGTAGCCATATCGTGTAAGCTATATGATGATGGTGAAATAGAATTAACGATTCGCGACTATGGTATTGGAATTGATGATGTCGATGAAGCAAGGCAACCATTGTATACATCAAAGCCGGAGCTAGAACGTTCCGGTATGGGTTTTACTATTATCGAGAACTTTATGGATTCTGTTGAAGTTATATCCAAGCAAGGTGAAGGTACCACTGTTCATATGAGAAAGCAGTTAACGAAAAGTAAAACGGTTTATAATTAAGGATGTATGCCTATGGTTAATGTAAAGCAGGATAAACGGAATGAAGCATTAACGGATGAACAAGTCAAAGCGTATATTCTGAAAAGTCAACAGGGTGACAAAGAAGCTCGTGATTATTTGGTTGAAAAAAATATCCGATTAGTATGGTCCGTTGTTCAACGTTTCATGAATAGAGGATACGATCCGGACGATCTATTTCAAATTGGAAGTATTGGATTGATTAAATCGATTGATAAGTTTGATCTTTCCTATGATGTGCGTTTTTCAACTTATGCTGTACCAATGATTATCGGTGAAATTCAACGTTTCCTTCGTGATGATGGTAGTGTGAAGGTAAGTCGTTCATTAAAGGAGATTGGTAATAAAATCCGTAAGAAAAAAGATGAACTTACAAAGCAGCTAGGAAGATCACCAACAATCAACGAAATTGCTGAGGCATTAGATATTTCTCCTGAGGAAGTTGTTCATGCCCAAGAAGCTGCGAAGTCACCTCATTCCATACATGAAACTGTTTTTGAAAACGACGGTGACCCGATCACCTTATTAGATCAAATAGCTGACCAAGACTCCAATTGGTTCGATAAATTATCGTTAGAAGAAGCAATACGCGGACTAAGTGAACGAGAACGATTAATCCTTTACCTAAGATATTATAAGGACAAGACCCAATCAGAGGTTGCCGAAAGGCTTGGCATATCGCAAGTCCAAGTTTCGAGACTGGAAAAGAAAATACTGTTTGAAATGAAAAGTAAAATCGATCCTTAAAAGCTGTGAGGGGTAATACCCCTTGCAGCTTTTTGCTTATTATTTAAGGAATGGAGAAACTAGTGTTAAAACATTTGTACAGTTTTATGAGGTATTCTCCAGCTATTTGTACTTCCATTTAATAATATTTCATGTTTAAACAAATACTAACTTGTATCTTCAATGATTCCCCAGAGGTGAAGAATATGGATGGAATTGTTTATTTACGAATGAAAAAGAAATTAGAAATAAAGAATCCGATTGAATTAAAGCTAAAAGATGTAGCATATATATCCTCAAATTCACAGGAAGCCATTGAAAAATTACAAGAATTAAGGATATATCGAGTTACAGAAAAAGATAAGGAAATTGTCATTATCGATAGTTTTTTGATTATAAAGCATTTAACGGAAAACTATCCTAATTTAGAGATTCAATTAATTGGTCCAGAACAGACCATCATTCGCATCAGTAAATATAAAAAGAATCCCAATATGGTAATCGTTTGTTTCGTATGGCTGCTACTTTTTATTGGAACTGCCATGACCATCATTAATTTTCATTATGATGTAAGCATGCAGGCAGTCCAGCAGAAATTACATTATTTATTAACAGGAGAGGAGAATGAATTTCCATTATGGATTCAGATTCCTTACTCATTTGGTTTAGGTATTGGGATGATTTTATTTTTTAATCACTGGTTTAAGAAGCGCTTTAATGAAGAGCCAAGCCCATTAGAGGTAGAAATCTATAAATATCAGCAGTCACTTGATGATTATGTCAATTACCATGAGAACCGATTAAATGACCCAAAGTATCCTCATTAATGCAATGGAGGTCATGATTGGCTTTTCAAGTGGACTTGCTGTTGGGTGTGGGTTCGTGGCTTTTCTAACCGTACTAGGTATTATTCCCAGATTAATTCAGCTTACGAAAACATTACATCTAGTAAAGGTATATACAGGTTGTGTCATATTAGGAACTTTGTTTGGGACTTATTTATCGTTTGCTACTATATCGTGGAGCCATCCCGTTATTTTGCTCGTTATATGGGGGGCATTCCATGGCGTTTTTAACGGTATGCTTGCAGCTGCATTGACAGAAGTTTTGAATGTTTTTCCATTATTATCTAAGCGCATAGGGCTGGATAAGAAAATTATTACCCTCATGATGGCTGTTGTATTAGGAAAAATAGTGGGTTCCTTATTTCAGTGGATAATCTTAGTTAGATAAGATTGGAGGATTACAATTGAGTCAACAACCGGTTTCAGCAAATATTAAAGAAAACAATCGGTACATGAAAGAGAGAGTTGGAGTAGGGACTTCTTTTGATGTAGGGTTTCGAGAAATAACCGTGTTAAAAACAGAAATTCAATTGTACTATGTTACTGGTTTAATCGACAGTATGATCATACAAGACCTAATTGAAGAACTACTCCATTTAAATGAAACGGAAAGAGAACGGAGGAAAATAGCCGAGATTATTAAAAATCGCTTGCTTCATCAACAAGTTTCCGAAATTAAAACGATGGATGAAGTGGTAGACCAGGTTCTTTCCGGGTTAATCGTTGTTTTAATAAATGGGGAGCGTTACGGATATGCAATTGATGTTCGTAACTATCCTGGCCGCTCGCCGGAAGAACCAGACACGGAAAGGGTTATCCGAGGTTCTCGTGATGGCTTTACGGAAAATATCATCGAAAACACAGCTTTAACGAGAAGAAGAATACGAGACGAGCGACTGCGAAATGAAATGTTAAAGGTAGGAGAAAGATCCAAAACGGATGTTTGCTTATCTTATATTAAAGACATTGCAGATGATGGATTAGTTGATTTAATAAGGGAGAAAATTGAAAAAATCGATATAGATGGGATCACGATGGCTGAGAAGTCATTAGAAGAGTATATAGTCGAACGGAGATGGAATCCTTATCCATTAGTCCGCTTCACAGAACGCCCAGACGTAGCGGCAAACCATCTGTTAGAAGGGCATGTTATCATTATCGTGGATACTTCCCCGAGTGTGATCATTGTACCGACCACATTCTTTCATCATTCACAGCATGCCGAGGAACATCGTCAGGCGCCACTTATTGGTTCTTGTATTAGATGGCTTCGATTTTTAGCGATTTTTTTGTCCATTTTTCTAGTACCGACATGGTTATTATTTGTACTTGATCCAACGCTTCTACCAGGAGAGCTCTCCTTTATTGGACCAAATGAGGATGGAAATATACCAATTGTCATACAGCTTATTTTAGGAGTAATTGGAATAGAGTTTTTACGGATGGCTGCCATTCACACGCCAACTGCCCTGTCCACCGCGATGGGATTAATTGCTGCTGTATTAATTGGTCAGATTGCTATTGATGTAGGGCTGTTAGGTCCTGAGGTTATTCTATATATATCACTAAGTGCAATTGGTTCCTATGTAACACCAAGTTACGAATTGAGTGTTGCCAATAAGGTAGCAACAGTCGTCTTATTACTAGCAACTGCAATCTTTGGATTATATGGCTATGTAATCGGAACAACATTATTCATCCTGTTCTTGGCGAGCTTACGGTCTATGCGAACGCCGTATCTTTGGCCTTTGCTTCCATTCAATCCAAAAGCAATGCTTACAACAATATTAAGGTTTCCAACTCCTTTTGCCAATACTAGACCTAGTATTGTCCATCCGAAAAATATATATCGACAACCAGTTGATAAGTAATTAGCGTAAGGAATAAAATGATTCACTACTGTGAATGGATTTTATTCCTTTTGTTTTTTGACAGGTTATGATAAATTTTTTATAAGTATTTTTACTTATCAAACTAATAAAAATGAATAGGTGATGGGAAATGTTCATGGATCAATATCCATATCAGATAAATAATCTGGGTCATTTAGAAATTGGCGGGGTAGACACGGTGGAGTTAGCCAATAAATACGGTACACCACTGTATGTTTATGATGTTGCCGTGATACGGGATCGTTGTCGATCATTTGTGGATACGTTTAAACAATTAGGGGTACGTGCACAAGTGGCGTATGCAAGTAAAGCCTTCTCTTCGATCGCAATTTTACAGGTAATGAAACAAGAGGGACTATCCGTAGATGTTGTTTCAGAAGGGGAGCTTTATACAGCATTACAAGCTGGTATTAATCCGGAAAAGATACATCTACACGGTAATAATAAAAGTTCCCGTGAATTAGAAATGGCTGTTGAGAATCATATTGGTTGTGTGGTGGTGGACAACTTCTTTGAGATCGAATTACTAACGAGCATACTGAAGCACCATAATAAGAAAATGGACGTAATTATTCGTGTAACACCAGGAATTAAGTCTAAAACACATCAGTATATCATGACAGGTAATGAAGATTCTAAGTTTGGATTTGATTTACATAATGGACAAGCTGATGAAGCATTTCATTTATTGCTTGACAATCCACATGTGAATTTTAAAGGGCTACATTGTCACATTGGCTCACAAATATTTGATACAGAAAGATTTGTTACAGCAACCAATATCCTATTCAATAAACTAGCAGAATGGAAAGATTCTTATGGGTTTATTCCGAAGGTGCTTAACTTAGGTGGGGGATTTGGTATTCGCTATACAGAAGAGGATCAACCAATTCCACTTCATCATTATGTTGAGAAGCTAGTGGAAACAGTGAAGGAGCATAGTGAACAATTAAATATCCCATTACCAGAAATTTGGATTGAACCTGGTCGCTCTATTGTAGGCGATGCGGGAATCACGCTATATACCGTCGGTTCTCAGAAGCACATACCTGGTGTTCGTGATTATATTTCAGTGGACGGTGGAATGACAGATAATATTCGCCCAGCGCTATACCAAGCGAAGTACCATGGATTACTTGCTAATCGGGCAAACGATGCCAACGATACGGTGGTTT
Organism: Ornithinibacillus proteolyticus; assembly: GCF_039581225.1. NCBI lineage: Bacteria > Bacillati > Bacillota > Bacilli > Caryophanales > Bacillaceae > Ornithinibacillus > Ornithinibacillus proteolyticus. The sequence continues at coordinate 82,065 of NZ_JBCPXV010000002.1, forward strand.
CTGTCGCAGGAAAATGCTGTGAATCAGGGGATATGCTAATTTGGGATCTACCCATTCCTAAAGTTAATAGTGGAGATATATTAGCTATTCTATCTACTGGTGCATATGGTTACTCGATGGCAAGTAATTACAATCGAATCCAACGTGCAGCGGTAGTATTTGTGGAAAATGGTCAAGATAAATTAGTTATTAAAAGAGAGACATATGAGGACATCATTAGTCATGACCTTTCTTATGAATCATGATTGTATCGGGTTAATAGAAACAACAACTATCCAAAAGTTGACTTAGTTTAAGCTACTGGGTCCTAAACCGAGTCAAAACTTTAATTTAACGTATAGAAATGGTATTATGATGAAGTAATAATAGTTTTTGAAATGAATGGAGATGGAATAGATGGCTAAAAAAGGCTATATTTTAATGGAAAATGGAAATAAAATTGAATTTGAATTATACCCAAATGAAGCACCAGGAACAGTAGCTAACTTTGAAAAATTAGCAAATGAAAACTTCTATGATGGATTAACATTTCACCGTGTAATCCCAGGCTTTGTAAGCCAAGGTGGATGCCCTATCGGTAACGGTACTGGTGGCGCTGGATATACGATTAAATGTGAAACAGATAATAACCCACATAAGCATGAAGAAGGCTCACTTTCTATGGCACATGCTGGAAGAGACACAGGAAGTTCTCAATTCTTTATTGTACATGAACCACAACCACATCTTAATGGTGTGCATACGGTTTTTGGTAAAGTTACATCTGGTATTGAACATGCGAAGGCGATGCGTAATGGCGATGTAATGAAAGAAGTTAAAGTTTTTTCTGAATAAAACATTTTAGGACGGTATAGATGAATACAGCTTTATTGTTGATTTTCCTTATTTTGGTGGTGGCACCACTCAGTAATCTTGTCCATGAGATTGGACATCTGTTAGGTGCCAAGCTTGCAAAAGCAGATGAGATTACGCTGGTAATTGGTAGAGGAAAAAAGCTCTTTAGATTGGTGTTTTTTAATATGGAGTTGCAGATAGGTAGACTGTTTTTTAGTTCCGGATACACAGGAAGTAAACGAGTAAAACCGTATAGCAACGTTGAAGTTTTTTACATTACGTTATTGGGGCCACTACTCAATGCAATAATTGTATTCATCTGTTACCTCCTTTATCAAAGCGTACCAAATACATATTTACTCATATTTATGCTATATAATGGTTGGTTGTTTGTGATGAACGTTATTCCATATAAAGTGGGGAAACAAGAATCAGACGGTTTGATCATGGTGAGGGCCATATTTCAAAAAAATGTATAGTAGCTAGTAAAAATTGTCAATAATGATAAGGGATGAGTTATTTGAATCAACGCAAGAAAAATATCCTTCTATTTGTGGTGTTACTTGTGCTGGGTATTATCTGGGGATTTGCTTATTGGTATATATTTGTATTTTAGAACAATAATTGACAAATATAGATTAATAGGTCAATATATATAACGAACTCCAAATTAATTAAAGAAATTAGATTACATGTTATATTACATAGTGAGGGGTATCTATGTTAAATCGCTATAAAAAAAATTCGGAAAAGATTGCAATGGGTTTATTGTCTTTTATGCCTGAAGAAAAAGATGTAAAGAAGTTGCAACAAACAATAAAAGAGTATGAGACCAATCCAGATTGGCATCTTTATCTTTGGAAAGAAGATGACGATATTGTCGGTGCAATCGGATTACGAGTTGACGGTGAACAAGCAATTATTCAACATATTTCCGTAAATCCTTCACACAGAAATGTTGGTATTGGTAAAAAGATGATTCAGGAAGCAAGGAAGCTGTATGGTTCCTCACACCAAGTAAGTTCAGTAGATCAAATACGTGTATATTACGATCATTGTATGGAGCAAGAGGAGAACCCTAATAACTAGGGAACACTTATAGAATATAATGTTTTTCTGATAGAACGGGAAGTAGGATATTGCTTTTAGCCTACGTAAGAATAGCAGGTATATTCGACAAAGTAAATGTGAGTTTTTCTAAAAAAACCAGCCCTACACATGTATAGGGCTGATTTTTGTTAGGAGTATTAGTTAATGTTGACGAAGCTAATCGTAGCTTATCTTAGAACCAAGCAGCACCAACAATAATTAAAAGAATGAATAATACTACGATTAAAGCAAAGCCTCCGCCATAATTGTATCCTGCACCCATTTAAAATTCCTCCTTTTTTTAATCATGAATAAATGTTTTTTGGGTAACATTTATCTTACGTTAATAACTTATGTAGATACCCAATCCTGTGTATAGGCATTTGAAACGAGTTTTAGCAAAATAAATCTTAATGTCTTGGAACTAAATTTAGAAAGGGCGACATTTATGAATCAAGCTTATCAGGTGAAATTAGATACATTTGAAGGTCCGCTTGATTTACTGCTACATTTAATTAATCAATACGAGATCGATATTTATGACATTCCAGTTGCCCAAATCACGGAACAGTATATGAATTACATACATACGATGCAGCATTTAGAGCTAAATATTGCAAGCGAATATTTAGTAATGGCAGCAACGCTTCTAGCAATTAAGAGCCAAATGCTTCTTCCTAAACCCGAGATTGAAGAGACGGATGAAGAGTATATGGAAGACCCTAGAGAAGAATTAATGCAACGATTAATCGAATATAGAAAGTACAAAGAGGCTGCGGAAACGTTCAAAGAAAAGGAACTAGAAGCACATCAAACCTATACGCGACCTCCCGTTATATTCGACAATTTAAATATCGAGAAAACAATCGTTCAAGGGGAAATATCGATTTATGATATGCTAGGTGCATTAGGTAGAATGCTAGAAAGAAAGAAGTGGAAAGAGCCACTAGATACACGTATTCAAAAGGCAGAAATACCGATTGAACAACGGATGGAAGAAGTATTGGATATAGTAAAGAAGAAAGCAAAAAGTGGAATTACGTTTGATGAATTATTTACTGTGCGTACCAAATCCCATATAGTTGTTACGTTTATGGCCTTGTTAGAATTAATGAAAATTAATCAAGTAACGTGTAATCAAACACAGCATTTTGAACCATTATATGTATACTATGCAGGGGATGAAATATAAGATGAAAAATGTAAAAGCAATTCTAGAAGGGTTACTATTTGCATGTGGAGATGAAGGAATTACGATAAAAGAATTAGCTAAGATTATGCAAATCTCCGAAAAAGCTGTAGAACACTTAATCGAAGAGTTAAAATATGATTATGAACATGCGAGCAGAGGTATTATGATAATGGAATCACATCATGTGTTCCATTTAACGACAAAACCAGAGCATAGTGAGTATTACAAAAGATTGGTAGAAGCTCCTCAATCTAGTAGAATGTCTCAGGCTGCTTTAGAAACACTTGCGATTATCGCCTATCGCCAACCAATTACGCGGTCAGAAATTGATGAGATCCGTGGGGTGAAAAGTGATCGTCCCGTTCAAACCTTACTAGCAAGATCGTTAATTGAAGAGGTAGGTAGAAAAGAGGGAATCGGTAGACCCACCTTATTTGGTACGAGTAAAGATTTTCTAACCTACTTCGGATTAACCTCATTAGAAGAGCTGCCACCATTACCAGACAACTTTGATCCGGAGGAATTCGAGGATGAGGCAGATTTATTCTTTGATCGATTTAATGATTTAGAAGAAGCCAATAATAATTAGAATGTAGTAAAACTTGAACATAAGGTGAACAATTCCACAATCTTAGCTCCAGAAAGTAAATACCTCATGTAAAAAACCTGAACAGATTCGAATTCAAAGAATTTGTTCAGGTTTTTTATCTTTTACCTTAAGTGAAGACTAAGACTAACTCCTTCTATATTTAGTATGGTTAGAAATTATGCTCAGAGGTTGTACATTTTTAATCATATCAAAGCAGCTTTCGCATAAAATGTATAGACATGATTCTGGGGGGACAAACTATGCGTTTTATTGCAATGATAGTGTTAACGATCATTCTCTTTACATTTTCATTTCCGATTATTGGACATGCTGAGCCGGGTGTGTCTGCGAATAATGCCGTCTTAATTGAACAGTCGACCGGCCGAATATTGTTTGAAAAGAAAGCACATGAAAAACAAAATATCGCCAGTATAACGAAAATCATGACAGCAATAATTGCCATTGAATCAGGAAAAATGAATGAAATGGCAAAAGCCAGTAAAAAAGCAGTTTATACGGAAGGATCCTCCATTTACTTAAAGGAAGGCGAGAAAATGAAATTGGAGGATTTAGTATATGGATTAATGTTACGGTCTGGGAATGATGCTGCGGTTACAATTGCTGAGCATGTTGGTGGTAGTGAAGAAGGCTTTGTTTATCTTATGAATGAAAAAGCCCAGTGGCTAGGAATGACAAATACGCATTTCGATAATCCACATGGACTGGATTCTGAAACCCATTATTCTTCTGCTTATGACATGGCATTACTAATGCGGTATGCCATGGAGAATGAAACATTCCAAGAAATAACTGGTGCTAAATTTTATAAGTCCGATAATAGAGAATATAGCTGGAAAAATAAAAATAAATTATTAACCGTTTTCTATAAATATTGTACCGGTGGAAAGACAGGCTTTACGAAACAAACAGGTAGAACATTAGTATCCACTGCATCGAAGGATGGAATGGACTTAATTGCTGTTACGTTAAACGCTCCAGATGATTGGCGAGATCATATCAACATGTTTGAATGGGGGTATGAGAACTATAAAATGGAATCTATCGGGGATAAAGGAATGATTGATCTTCAAATAGGACCTAAAAAAAGGATCGAAGGCCATATTCATGATGATACATTATTTCCTTTAAAAGAAGGGGAAAGGGAAGCGGTAAGTTCGGAATGGTTGCCTTTTGAGAAAGAACTTGGCACAGAACAAATTGTAGGGAAGCAATTATTCTCCTTACATGATGAACCAATATTAGAGGTTGCTATTTTTAAAGAGGGAAAACCAGATGATGAAAATAGCTTTTTTGCCAATGTAATTTCGATAGTTAAGCAAGTATTTAGGATGGGATAACATGGTAAATTTAATCTGGGCTTTCTTAGCAATTATAGGCATTCTATATGCTATGTTTAACGGAACGATGGATGAAGTTAATAAAGCCGTTTTTGAAAGTGCAAATGAAGCCGTTACGTTATCAATCGGTCTAATTAGTGTACTAGTATTTTGGCTAGGTATTATGAAGATTGCTGAAGAGGCAGGAATCTTGAAAGGACTAGCAAAGTTATTTAGACCAATAGTGGTGAGGCTTTTTCCAGAGATTCCAAAGGATCATCCAGCAATAGGCTACATACTTTCCAATGTGACCGCTAATATATTCGGGCTTGGTAATGCTGCTACACCTATGGGAATCAAAGCAATGGAAGAGATGAAAAAAATAAGTGGTTCGGATGAGGCGTCTAGATCGATGATAACGTTCTTAGCGATTAATACTTCCAGCTTAACACTTATTCCTACAACCGTTATTGCTATTAGAATGCAATATGATTCTATTTCCCCAACGGAAATTGTAGGGACAACGATACTAGCAACCTTAATCTCTACTACTAGTGCTATTATGATTGATCGGCTATTTTATTATAGAAGTACTTGGAGGAAGAAATGATATGGTATTTATTTCACAGGTAAGTATATGGATTATCCCGTTATTTATTATGCTCGTCTTGCTGGTTGCTACCTGGAAAAAGGTACCATCCTATGAGTTGTTCGTCGAGGGAGGGAAAGAAGGGGTTAAGATGGCCTTTTCTTTACTTCCTTTTTTAGTAGGGATGATTGTAGCAATCGCTATCTTTAGAAGCTCGGGTGCTTTAGATGCTATTATCGGTTTGATTTCACCGATTTTATTATTTTTTGGTGTGCCCCCAGAGATTGTACCACTTGCATTAGTTAAACCAATCTCCGGCTCTGCAGCTCTTGGGGTTACAACTGAATTAATTGCAACACATGGTCCAGACTCCTTTATAGGAAGACTAGCATCTACTATGCAGGGAAGCACGGATACAACCTTATATATTCTAACTGTATACTTTGGTGCTGTAGGTATTCGTAAGATGAGCTATGCCCTAAAAGTTGGACTTTTAGCCGATATAATTGGTATAATAGCAGCGATTGTTATTGTTACCTTGGTGTTTGGATGATTTTCTAATCATGCACATTATGGATAAAATCATTTATATAGCGTTAACATATGGTTAACGCTATTATTATGTTAAAAAAAGAATAGAAATTGGTGATGAAATGTCAAATACATATGAACGTTTACAAAAAGTGATTGCACAAAGTGGTGTAACCTCTAGAAGAAAAGCAGAGCAACTAATTATAGAAGGAAAAGTGAAGGTGAATAATAAAGTCATAACAGAGCTAGGTACAAAGGTGAGTCCTGATGACAAAATCGAAGTAAACGGTGTTCAACTTGAGAAAGAAGTTCCAGTTTATTATCTTTTTTATAAACCTAGAGGTGTTATTTCTAGTGTAAAGGATGAAAAAGGTAGAAAGGTTGTAACCGACTTTTTCCCGGAGATTGAAGAAAGGATTTATCCGGTCGGTAGATTAGATTATGATACATCGGGGATTCTTCTTTTAACGAATGATGGGGAATTTGCCAATCTTGTCATGCATCCAAAGCATGGTGTTGAGAAAGTATATGTTGCTAAAATTAAAGGGATTCCATCAAAAATAGAGCTAGGTAGACTAAGAAAGGGTGTACGGGATAAAGGAGAAATACTTAAAGCAATACGTTACCGGATTTTGTCTACCGATAAGAAGAAAAATACGATGATTCTGGAATTGACGTTACGCGAAGGAAAAAACCGACATGTCCGTCGTATGATGGAGCAATTAGGGTACCCTGTTATGAAGCTGAAACGTGAACAATACGGGTTACTGACTCTTGATGGGTTAAGTGTAGGAGAGTACCGGAAATTAACTCCTAAAGAAGTAAAGCAAATGGTTAACCTAGCCACACAAATTGTTGAAGATTAGACATAATTTCATTGTCCAAATAATGGTATAATTGGTCGGGGAGTGTTGACTATGAGTATTGAGCAAGCAAAATTGAAGAAAAAAAATAAGCGAAGAAATAGATTAATATTTCGTTCTGTCATTTTAGCTTTACTCCTATTGGCGGTAGTCTATGCACTCGTGACCAATATTACAGCTGACAGGACGGTTTATAGAGCTGGCGATAAAGCCCCTGATTTTCAATTAAAACAAGTCAATGATCATAATGAAGTGGAAACAGTTCGTCTAAGTGATTATGAGGGCAAAGGGGTTATGCTGAATTTCTGGGGTACGTGGTGTGCGCCTTGTGAAGCAGAGATGCCATATATGCAATCATTATATCCAGAATACAAAGAAAAGGGAGTAGAAATTATAGCGGTTAGTCTAGATGCAACGGAATTTGTAATAGACAAATTTGCTGAGAAGCATAACCTGACTTTCCCTATACCTCATGACACGAAAGGACAGGTACGAGATCTTTACAAAATAGGTCCAATTCCTAGTACATTTTTTATTAGTCCTGAGGGTGAGATAGTTGATGTTGTGGAGGGTGCCCTTACGCTTGAACGATTAGAGGGGTATTTAAAGCAAATTCAACCTTCTGAATCATAAGACAAAAGAGGGATATCTATGAATCATATTAAGTGTGAATGTGGACATGTAAATCCAGAGGGAACAGTCCTTTGTGAGGCCTGTGGTAAGCCTGTTCAGGCGAACCAGCATATTGATGGTAATGATAAGCGAAAATTGCTGAATATGCGCTATGAGGGAAGTGCAAGACGATCTACTACATATAACAAAACAATAATTGATAAAATTTGGAACTTCTTCTCCTCGGTAAAAGTTGCTGTTTGGCTAATTGTTTTGGCATTAATAGCATCTGGAATTGGTACAATTTTTCCTCTGGAACAATATATTCCTGCTGATGCAGTGTCTCGGGATCCAGCAGTTTTTTATCCCGAAACGTACGGCATATTTGGGCAGATTTATTATCAACTAGGATTTCATAACTTATATAGCTCTTGGTGGTATTTAATTTTAATCGCTTTGATTGGTGTGTCTTTAGTAATTTGTAGTATTGACAGATTTGTTCCGTTGTATCGAGCACTTAAGAGACAACGAGCAAAGCGACATGAATCATTTATAAGTAGACAACGCTTTTATAGTCAAACAGAAACAGTGTCAAATGAAGACGTAAACATGGTGAAAGAACGGTTACAAAAGCAACATTATCGTATTAAGGAAGAAGATGGCCATATTGTAGCTGAAAAAGGTAGATTTTCTAGATGGGGTCCCTATGTCAATCATATCGGTCTTATTATTATATTAGTTGCTGCACTACTTCGGACAACCCCCTTTTTCTATCTATCGGATTATATGTGGGTCCGTGAAGGTGAAACCGTTGTAATCCCAGGTACGGATAGTGAATATTACATCGAGAATCAGGAGTTTATCCTGGATACATATGATGAAAATGATGAACGATTTAAAGATGCTCTTCAACAAGAAGGGAGAATTATCCCTAGTAATTTCCAAACAAATGCAACCGTTTATCGTGCGGAAGAAGCAGAAGTATTAGGTGCTGAGGAAGAGCTTGTTAAAGTAGAAGATTATAACATTACGATGAATAATCCAGCTAAGGTTGGCGGTTATACACTTTATCAACAGGGCTATCAATTGAATGCTTTTTCAAAGATGACCTTTAAAATCTATGAAATGAACGATCCGGATGCAGAAGCGTTAGGTGAGTTTACTATTGACTTGTATCATCCACAAAGCCACTATGAACTAGATAATGGTTTTACGGTTGAAGTAGCTGAATTTTATCCTGATTTTAAGTTAACCAGTGATGGTGTTAAGTCTGAAACGAATGAAACGAATAACCCAGCATTTGTCTTTAATTTATATCCACCTGAAAGTGAAGAAGCAGAGACTAGTTTTATAGGGGATGTTATTGGGGCTGTAGAAGAACTTGGAATAGACCCTAAAGTAGTTGATCTCGAGCCTATGGGACATGTAGTCGGAACTTTTGCACCTACTGTTGATCCAACTGGGGAAAATCAATACCGCATCATCATTGATGCAATTGATTTTGATCGTAAGAGTGGTATAAGTGTTAAGCGAGACAATACGATTCCTTTATTTATAATTGGTGCGCTCATCTTTATGATTGGGGTTATTCAAGGCATGTACTGGCAGCATCGCCGAGTATGGATTCACCCTAAACAAAATGGCATACTATTAGCGGCCCATACGAATAAGAACTGGTTTGGACTGAAAAAAGATATTGAAAAAGCAATTGACGGTACCTCTATTCAAATGGTGGATGATCAAAAAGAAGATTAATAGGTACAAGGAGGAAACTCATGGAGAGTTTATTAAATACGAGCAGTACAATGCTATTTATAGCATTTATTTTGTACTTAGTTGCAACGTTATTTTTTGGGGCAACCATTCGTGATAAACATGTTGATCACAAAAAGCAGGGATTTGCTGGAAAGCTTGCAATTTCATTAACGATTTTAGGCTTTCTAGCACAGCTAGTCTATTTTATTACGAGATGGATGGCGTCTGGTCATGCTCCGGTAAGTAATATGTTTGAGTTTGTCACTTTCTTAGGAATGTGCCTAGTGTTAGCGTTTATTATCATTTATTTTATGTACAAATTGAGTATTTTAGGCTTATTTGCTTTACCAATAGCGTTAATATTCATTGCTTACGCAAGTATGTTCCCTACAGAAATTGCACCACTTGTTCCATCATTACAAAGTCACTGGTTGCATATCCATGTCACGACAGTCGCCTTAGGACAAGGGATTTTATTTATTAGCTTTGTTGCCGGGCTTATCTATTTAATTCATGGAATTGACCAAAGTAAGCGTTCCGGTCGTACTATATCACTTGAGGTAGTGCTTTATACTATCTTTTTAGTAATTGGTTTTATTGTGGTTTCGTCTGTGTTTAATGCAATGCATTATAGTGCAACATTCGAATATCCTTTAAATGGAAAAACCGTCACTACGGAATATACGTTACCAGCAATTGCAGCACCTAATGAAGGTGTACTGATTACAGAAGGTGTGATGAATCCATTATTTGAGACGCCTGAATGGATGCACGGTGCGGATGCAGGCAGTAAGTTTAACACGGTAATATGGTCCTTTATTGCAGGTACGCTTCTTTATGGATTAGTGCGCTTAATATTTAGAAAACGTGTTGGTGCATTGCTTCAACCACTTCTGAAGAATGTTAAACCAGACTTAGTAGATGAAATAAATTATCGTTCTGTTGCTATTGGCTTCCCAGTGTTTACATTAGGTGGTTTGATTTTCGCATCTATCTGGGCTGAGATTGCATGGGGACGATTCTGGGGCTGGGATCCAAAAGAAGTATGGGCCTTAGTGACCTGGTTCTTCTATGCAGCTTACTTACATTTAAGACTTTCTCGTGGTTGGCACGGGGAAAAATCAGCATGGTTAGCTGTTATTGGATTTGGCATTATCATGTTTAACTTAATCGTTGTAAATCTTGTTTTAGCAGGTTTACACTCATACGCATAAATCAACTTGAAAACATGACATTTTTCGTACAAATGTCATGTTTTCTTATACATTTATATGTGCTTGGTTTATACTGTTGGTAGATAGTATGTAAGGGGGAGCATTCCATGAATAATAGTACTAGAGTACTTGTGGTTGATGATGAAGAAAGAATCCGCCGCCTAATTCGTATGTATTTGGAACGGGAAGATTTAATTGTAGAAGAAGCGGAAAATGGCCCAGAAGGATTAAGCTTGGCACTAGAAAATGATTATGATGTGATCCTATTAGATATTATGATGCCGGAGATGGATGGAATTGAAGTTTGCCAAGAATTAAGAAAAGAAAAGAATACACCTGTTATTATGTTAACGGCAAAGGGTGAAGAAGCCAATCGCGTACAGGGATTTGAAGTAGGTACCGATGATTATATTGTGAAGCCTTTCAGTCCTAGGGAAGTAGTACTTCGGGTGAAAGCATTACTACGTCGTACCGGTTCAGGTGGAAATCAGGAAATGAATGCATCAACAAAAGATTTATTAGTATTTCCACATTTAACCATTGATCATGATGCCCATCGTGTTACAGCTGATGGACAAGAAGTTGCACTGACACCGAAAGAGTATGAATTACTATGCTATCTAGCTAAATCACCAGATAAGGTATTTAACCGTGAGCAGCTGTTAAAGGATGTTTGGCAATATGAATTCTTTGGTGACCTACGAACTGTCGATACCCATGTAAAACGTCTTCGTGAGAAATTAAATACAGTATCCAAAAAAGCTGCAAAGATGATTGTTACGGTTTGGGGAGTTGGATACAAATTCGAGGTAGATGATGAATAATGTTTTGGCGTAGTGTAGTGGGGAAACTAGCAGTAACTATATTATTGCTAGTTTCTTTTGTATTATTTGTATTAACGATATTTTTATTAGAGTTCTTTGAGAACTTTCATATTCAAGAAGCAGAAGAAGCATTATTACAGACCGCGACAAAGGTTTCGGTTATGGTGGAAAATCACGAGGATAAATCATTAATTTATGAAACAACGGAACGAGTAAAAGACCCATCAAGTAAAGTGATTATTTTATTTTCAGAAGGGGATTATTGGAGTTCAGAAACCGATGATATTCATTTGTCCAGTTTACGGGATGAGTGGCTTATCGAGCAATCCGATGTAGCTGGAATTATGGCGGATGGTGACAACAACAACGATGAAATTGAAGTTTCAGAAGATGAGCCTGGTATTATGCTCGTTGGAAAAACTGTTCCGAACACCGATGATGTTGTACTAGTATATCAATCATTAGCTATTGTCGACCGTACCAAAGCAGAAACAACCAAAATCATATTAGGTGCTGCTGCTGTCGCGATTATTCTTACAACGATATTTGCCTTTTTCTTATCAACACGTATTACATCACCATTGATTAAAATGAGAGAGGCAGCCTTTGATTTAACAAGAGGAGAATTTAATACAAAGGTTCCCATCTTGACGCATGATGAAATTGGGGAACTGGCGATGGCATTTAATCATATGGGAAGACAGTTAAAATTTCATATTAATGCGTTAAGACAGGAGAAAGAACAATTATCTAGTATTGTTAATTCGATGGCAGATGGTGTGATTACATTAAGCCGTAGCGGGGAAATTATTGCTACCAATCAGCCTGCGGAACGGTTTATAGAAGACTGGTATTTCGAAAAAAATCTACAAAGTGATACCGAATCACGTAAGCTTCCAAAAGAATTGCTGGATACGTTACAGCAAGTCATTGAAGGGGAAAAGGAAGTAATAGAAGAAATCACATTACAAGGCCGAACCTGGGTAATGATCATGACACCTTTATATGATCAAGCTTATATACGTGGTGCAGTAGCTGTAATTCGCGATATGACTGAGGAACGTAGGCTAGATAAATTGCGTAAAGACTTTATTGCGAATGTATCCCATGAATTGCGAACCCCTATTTCGATGTTGCAAGGATATAGTGAAGCAATAGTCGATGATATTGCCGAGACGAAAGAAGAGAAAAATGAACTCGCACAAATTATCTATGAAGAATCCTTACGCTTGAGTCGTCTCGTAAATGAATTACTGGATATGGCTAGTATGGAAGCAGGACATTTAACCTTGAAAAAGGAAAAGGTGGATATCACTCCTTATATTGAACGGATATTCCGTAAGTTCCAAGGAATTGCTGCCGAGAATCAAATTGAAATGAGTTTAGCGAAAGATATACAAGAAGCTCAGGCTTATTTTGATCCGGATCGTATTGAACAAGTATTTACAAATTTGATTGATAATGCGATTCGCCATACGAGTGAAGGTGGCTTTGTGAAGGTTTCGGTCACAAATGATGATAATGGATTATCGGTGTCTGTTGAAGACAGTGGTAGTGGAATACCGGAAGAAGATTTGCCATTTGTGTTTGAACGATTCTATAAGGCTGATAAATCGAGAACTCGGAATAAGCATGTTAAAGGTACCGGGCTAGGGTTATCTATTGCCAAAAATATCGTCAAATCACATAAAGGTACCATTACGGTGAAAAGTAAATTAGATATCGGAACAACATTTAACTTCATGATTCCCAAGGAAGAAGATATTTAATCTTGTAATTTATCTTTTGTATGGTACTATATGTAGTAGAATTGAATACAAGAATTTGATATTGGTGTATGTGTTACTTAAAAGGGAATCTAGTGAAAAGCTAGAGCTGTCCTCGCAACTGTAAGTGATGACGAAATAAGCAATGACCACTGTAGATTATTCTATGGGAAGGGCTTAAAGTAGGTAAGTAGTCACAAGCCAGTAGACCTGCCATTATCAACTGTATCAATGATCCCGAGGATAGGACAATTGAGACAATCTAGTACATAAAAACAGTATTTTTATGCTTTTTTATGGTCGATAGACTGTCACAGGAGTTAACTAGTTACGGGGTTAGCTCTTTTTTTATTCACCTGATTTTTAAAATTACTAAAGTGGAGGGGAAAATATGAAATCACTATTATTAAAACTGTTTACAGTACTTGTAGCATTAGTAGTTCTTGCAGCTTGTGGCAATGATGAGTCTTCTAATAATGCAACTCAAAATCAAACGCCAAACGAAAACCAAGCTAATACTACTGAAACAAGTGAACAACAAGAGGAAGCAACTGTTAAAATTGTACTTTCTAAGGATAAAGAAGCTGAGATTTTAGAAGAAAAAGAAGTAGAAATCAACGAAGGCGATATTCTATTAGACGTGATGAAGGAAAATTTTAACGCTGAAGATAAAGACGGCTTTATTACCTCTCTTGAGGGGCTAGATTATGATGAAGAAAATTCAATGTCCTGGATGTTTTCTATCAATGGTGAAAGTTCACTGGTAGGAGCAGGGGAAGTGGAACTGAAAGATGGGGACGTAGTTAATTTCGATTATCAATCTTGGGAATGAGATCGTTGAATATTTATAAATTAACGCTGTTAGCTTTTCTTGCAGCATTAGCTGTAGTTGGACGAATTATGTTAAGTTCTATCCCAAATGTTCAACCCGTAACTTCAGTTATTATTATAAGTGGCATTTTTTTAGGGCCAGTTGCTGGTATTATATTGGCGTTTTTAATTACCTTTTTATCGAATATGGTTCTTGGGACTGGATTATGGACGATTTGGCAAATCATATCCTGGGGACTTATTGGGGTTATGAGCGGTATCTTAGGTAAATCAATGAAACATATTCCTTTCTATCTCATCCTAATATTGGCTGTATTTAGTGGATACTTATACGGATTCATTGTTTCGTTGACCAACTACCAAATTACTGGACATGGATTTTGGGCTTATTATATAGCTGGTTTACCGTTCGATACGTATCATGCAATTGGTAATGCTGTCATCATGCTACTACTCTATCCGACGGTGTCATTTATTTTCCAAAACTATATACAAAAACATTTGAACACCAACTAACCTACTTTGTTGGTGTTCGTCTATTATCTCTCATATCGAAGTGGATCGTTATGGAAAGGATGTTCTGCTATTTTAATGGAGTCACTTGGACAACCTTCATAAGCATCCAATACATCGTCTTCTAATTCCTCAGGTATTTCCTTGTTTCCCGTATTGTCATCTATTGTAACAAAGGCTAGACCTTCATCATCATAATCAAAAAGTAATGGACAAGCCACCCCGCAGGAACCGCAGGCAATACACGTTTCTTTATCCACTATGGTATATTTAGCTCTCATCAATGGTTACCCCTCACGATACAATTATATCTAGTACTTTTTCTATTTTAAAATGTAAATTAGTATTATTCAACTAAACGATAAATGATATGATAGAACTAAGTCCAATGAGGAGTTAAAAAAATATGTATGTTGAAGGAATTTTATTAGATTGTATCGATCGTATTAGAACCAATCGATCCATATTTGGAATATATCATCTCATAACGGGAAAAAAATCGATACAATCTGTTCATGATGCCAGAATTTTTCAATTGGAAAAATATTATGGGATATATGCATCATTGTCACGTCAGCATTTTATACACATTATTCGTGAAATGAAGAAGAAAGGATGGATCATTGAGCAAGGTCCAGATGACTATTATAGGATTTCATCGGCTGCTAAAGAGCTCTTGCATGAGTATTATGATTCATCTGTATATACCAATTTAAATGGGCTGATGCTTTCTGGGAAGGATATTTCCTTCTTAGAAAGACTCTATTTATTAGTTCAAACGTACTCTAATCTACAAGCTAATCATTATTCGTTTATCCCAATAATAGATAATCCCAGTGTTACATATTGGGTAAAACAATTCTATCATCACAACGGTAAAGAGCGGGTGGCGGAGAAGTTGTATCATGAGCTACATCACGTTTTAAGCCAACTATCGAATAAAGAAGCAGTAATATTTGTGGACCGATTAAGTGGATATCAGCACTATGGGATGAGTATCGATCAATTAGCGGCAAAATACCAATTTTCTCATGACGATATGAATATTATATTAATTGCAATAACACATAAATTCCTTACGGTTATGGATAGAAATCAAGAGAATTATCCTATTTTATTGCAATTAATTGATAAGCCAAACGAGAATAAATTCATTACGAATACCGCGAATCTTACCTATCAATTATATATGAATAACCTTAGCCTGGAAGACATCGCCAAAAAAAGAGATCTAAAGCTAAGTACTATTTATGATCATATTGTTGAGATTGCTTTGTATGACCCAGATTTTGACATTCAATCGTTTGTTTCACAGGAGGAGCAAGCACAAATTGTGCAAGCAGTAAAAAACAATCAAACACTTAAGCTAAAGATCATTAAAGAAAATTGTAGTCCTTCCATTGATTATTTTCAAATTAGACTAGTCCTAACTAGGTTGAAGGAACTTTTAGCGGAGGAAGATTTCCATGTCTAACACATTGTCATTAGAAAAAGAGCTAGAACAGTACTTTGGTTACTCTGCCTTCAGAACAGGCCAAAAGGAAATAGTGGAAGATGTCATGAAAGGAAATGATGTATTAGGGATATTGCCAACTGGTACGGGGAAATCCATTTGCTACCAGTTACCAGCCCGTCTTCTTGAAGGTGTTACACTTGTCGTTTCACCACTTATTTCATTGATGATGGATCAAGTAAAAGAATTGAAAGCAACAAATTTTAAAGATGCCATCGCAATTAATAGCTTTTTAGATTATGAAAAAAGGAAGAGATTATATCGAAATCTAAATCAATACAAATTAATCTATGTCTCTCCTGAAATTTTGCAGCAAAAAGAACTACAATTCTATTTGAAAAAACTTACTATCTCATTATTTGTTGTAGATGAAGCCCATTGTATTTCCCAATGGGGTCATGAATTTAGACCGGATTATCAAAAATTAAGACAAGTTCTGCATGTTTTAGGAGAACCACCAGTCCTTGCATTAAGTGCCACAGCAACAAGGGAGGTTCAAGCAGATATTATTTCTTCATTAGATCGCCCTGCTATGGTTAAGCATATTTTTCCGATGGACAGAACGAATATTGCACTCTCTATTATGGAAGTGCAAAACAATGAAGAGAAGATTGAAGTGATTACCCTGCTGCTAAAGGAGAAAAAGGTTCCTTCTCTTATATATTTTTCTAGTAAGACTGCAGCAGAAAGTGTTTCGCTTCTACTTTCTGAAAAGCTTCCCAATCATCGAGTGGCTTTTTATCATGGTGGTATGGAACAAATGGACCGTATTGCGATACAGCAACAGTTCATGAACGATCAAATTGATATTATTTGTTGTACAAGCGCATTTGGCATGGGGATAAATAAAAATAATATTCGCTTTGTCTTTCATTATCATTTTCCTGGTCAAATAGAATCTTATATTCAGGAGATTGGTAGAGCTGGGAGAGATGGGGAGCAGAGTATTAGTGTACTTTTATATAGTAGGCAGGATGTATTTCTTCCTAAACAAATGATAGACAGTGAATTACCTTCAGATGAAGACTTAATGCGGGTATACCGAATTATAAAATCTTACCGCGAAGAGAACCTGTCCCTACCAAAAGAATTAGAAGAAATGCAGTCTTTGATGGAGATTAGTGAGGTTCAATGGCGGTTTATTTCCTCCCAATTAGAAAAAAATGGCATGTTCATAGAAAATGGTTTAAAATATGAGCAAAGTAAAATCGATGAAGCATTTCAACACGTAAAAAAAATACGTGACGAACGATTTATACTAAAACAATCTAAATTATATGATATGTTAAATTGGATTCAATCTAATGAATGTCTTAGAAAAAATTTGTACGCAAAATTTCAGGATGGCTATACAAAGCCTGAAACGTTTTGTTGTAGTTATTGTGGAATGAATATTCAAAGCTTCACCCCTGTGCAAACAATAAATAAACCTTCTATTTCATCATGGGAAAAGAAATTAAAACGTATACTACTAGGAGAATAAAATGAGACAAGCTGAGCTGGCTGATCAACTGACAAATGAACAATTAAGAAGAGCGGTAGTATATTCTCAAGTGTTATTTTTATTCATTTCCATTGTGCTAAGCTTTTTCTTATTTGATAGTTTAGCTGATTGGATAAGCTTATTCCATTTCAACATGAATGAAATGGTTTATTTCGGCATTATGCCGGGAATTATTATTGTACTTATAGATCTTGTTTTAATATCCACCCTGCCTAGTAATTATTATGATGATGGCGGAATTAATAAACGAATCTTTACCAACCTCTCTATTCCTAGGATATTTGTTCTAACACTACTTATTGCTGTTTCCGAGGAAATGCTATTCCGCGGGGTTATTCAAACGACTTTTGGATATTTGACGGCAAGTATTATTTTTGCGTTAGTACACGTTCGATACTTGAGGAAGCCGGTACTACTCTTATCAGTCTTAATGATAAGCTTATTCATTGGATATATGTATGAGGTTACGAATAATTTATTGGTATCGATAACAACGCATTTTGTCATTGATTTTTTATTGGGATTAATCATCCGTTATAAAATTTGGGGGGATTAGTGTGGAAACGAAGAAAAAAGATCATCATGATCAAGCAGAAGAATTAAGATCTATATTGAATGAAGTAAACCAACAGCAGATAGAAGGAGATCTAGCACAACCTGAGAATAATCAGTCTAATTTTGACGCTGATAGTTTTCATGATATGAGTGTATTAAATCTTCCCCCTAGAAAAGAAGTTCACGGAGTTAAGAAAAAAAGAACCCATTTCAAAATAACAAAACCATTTATTAGATTAGCAATAGTTGTTTTACTTTTAGCGGTTTTGGTAATCCTGTTTATTCTAGGGGATGGATTGGAATTTTTTTAAAGCCTTTTTGATCATATCGCCCGAAGTTAAAAGTTAACTTGTATATCGTTCAACAATTTGTTTAACAGCATATAATAATAAAAAGAATCTAGCCGTTTTTGACCGAATGAAGGTCATTTGTTTTAGAAGCGGGATATTTTGTTCATTTGAGGAGGATGCTATGTGCGTATCGAAAGGGTGTCCAGCAGTCAATTTACAATATTTTTAACGTTTGATGACTTGGTAGAACGGGGATTTAACAAAGAGGAGTTATTTCAAGATGCCACAAGCATCCAGAACCTCTTTACAGATGTGATGTATGAAGCAAGTTCAGAACTTGGTTTTGAGCTTGAAGGAAAGTTATATGTGCAAGTGTATATCATGCAGGCACAGGGAATGCATGTTATTGTTACGCAAAATCGCGATAATATAGATTGGGATGAGGATTTCATTGAAATGAAAGTGACACTTGACGAGAGCAAAGAATTAATTTTTTCCTTTGATGATTTCGAGAATATTATACAGGTTTCCTCCTATTTACATTCCTTATCAGTCAGTGGAGGGCAAGTGTTTTTTATGGAAAATCGGTATTATATGCTATTAAAACGAAACGAACTAGGTGGTAATAATAAAGAAAATGTTATTGCACTAATGTCAGAGTTCTCTAATCCAAGTATCGTTACTTCCTATAGGCTTAAAGAATATGGAAAGGTTATTATCCCTTCCAACGCTATAGAAACGATTGTGCAGACCTTTACTTAAATTGTATAATAGTATATAAAAGAAAACGTTTACATTTTTATTGAAATTTAAGAGAAAAAGAGGGGTTTTATATTGCATATTTGTGACTAACGTGTATACTAATCTCTGAGAATAGCTATTATTAATATTTATATGTTCCTTAGGAGGTAAATTCATGGTAGCCGAAAAAGCAGCAGATTCTACCAAAGAGAATAATAAGCAATTGGATGTACTGAACTCAACACAAACTGTTGTAAAAAATGCACTGGAGAAACTGGGTTACCCTGATGAAGTTTATGAGTTGTTAAAAGAACCACTTCGTATGATGACAGTTAGAATTCCTGTTCGTATGGATGATGGCTCAACTAAAATCTTCACTGGTTATCGTGCACAACATAATGATGCGGTAGGACCTACAAAGGGAGGAATTAGATTCCATCCTAACGTAACAGAAAGAGAAGTGAAAGCATTATCAATATGGATGAGTTTAAAAGCAGGTATTGTTGATTTACCGTATGGTGGTGGTAAAGGCGGTATTATTTGTGACCCTCGAGAAATGTCATTCCGCGAGTTAGAAGCGTTGAGTCGTGGATATGTAAGAGCGGTCAGCCAAATCGTTGGCCCTACAAAAGATATTCCTGCTCCAGATGTGTTTACTAATTCCCAAATCATGGCATGGATGATGGATGAATATAGTAGAATTGATGAGTTTAATAGCCCTGGGTTTATTACAGGAAAACCAATTGTTCTAGGCGGTTCACATGGTAGAGAATCTGCTACGGCAAAAGGTGTGACAATCTGTATTAATGAAGCAGCGAAGAAACGCAATATTGACGTAAAAGGCGCTAAAGTAATTGTTCAAGGATTTGGAAATGCTGGTAGCTTTTTATCTAAGTTCTTACATGATGCAGGTGCCATAGTTGTTGGTATTTCAGATGCATATGGTGGTCTATATGATCCAGAAGGGTTAGATATTGATTATCTGTTAGATCGCAGAGATAGCTTTGGTACCGTAACGAAATTATTTAATAATACCATTTCGAACAAAGAGTTATTAGAAAGAGAATGCGATATCCTTGTACCAGCAGCAGTAGAAAACCAAATCACTGAGGAAAATGCTCATAATATCAAGGCTAAAATTGTTGTCGAAGCAGCAAATGGTCCAACGACGATGGAAGCGACGAAAATTCTTACGGAAAGGGGTATTCTACTCGTTCCAGACGTTCTTGCATCTGCAGGTGGAGTTACTGTTTCATACTTTGAATGGGTACAAAATAATCAAGGATTCTATTGGACCGAAGAGGAAATAGAGGAAAAGCTTTACCATACTATGACGAAAGCATTTAACACCATCTATAATACAGCGGAAACTAGAAGAATCGATATGCGACTAGCTGCTTATATGGTTGGTGTAAGAAAAATGGCGGAAGCATCTCGTTTCCGAGGCTGGGTATAATCGATAGAACATGAATTAAAAAAAAGCTCTTATCATCGTATGGATAAGAGTTTTTTGATTTTGACTAAAGGAAGTGCGGGGTAATAGACATGAGAAAAGAAAAAGTCATTATAATTGGTGCAGGGCCTTGTGGACTCGCTAGTGCCATTGCGTTAAAAGAACAAGGTATAGATTCGTTAATAATAGAAAAGGGTAACGTAGTAAATTCCATATACAACTATCCAACACATCAAACGTTTTTTAGTTCTAGTGAAAAGCTTGAAATAGGTGACATACCGTTTATAACAGAGAAACAAAAGCCAAGAAGAAACCAAGCATTAGCGTATTACCGAAATGTAGCAGAAAGACAAAAATTACGCATCAATACGTATGAAACGGTAACATCACTGAGGAATGAGGGAGACTATTTCTCTGTTTTTACGGAGACATTTCATGGTAAGCCGTTAGAATATGTTGCAGAACAAATTATCATTGCAACAGGCTATTACGATCAGCCGAATTATATGAATATTCCAGGGGAGAACTTACCAAAGGTTAGTCATTATTTCAAGGAAGGACATCCATATTATAATAAGAATGTGGTTGTCATTGGTGGGAAGAACTCAGCAGTTGATGCTGCACTGGAGCTTCAAAAAGCAGGAGCGAATATTACGGTTCTCTATCGAGGAGAAACGTATTCTAAGAGTATTAAACCATGGATTCTTCCTGATTTCGATTCACTTGTAAGAAAAGATATAATTAACATGGTATTTCAAGCTGATGTTTTGAAGATTACGAATGATTCCGTCTATTATAAAGTACTTGATAAGGAATATCGAATTGATAATGATTTTGTTTTTGCAATGACCGGATATCGTCCTGATGTGAAATTAATCAAAGAAATTGGTGTGAAATTTAATTCTGAAAACGGAAAACCGTTATATGATGAAGAAACGTATGAAACTAATGTAGAGGGTGTATTTATAGCGGGGGTTGTAGCTGCTGGAAATAACAATAATGAGATCTTTATTGAAAATGGGCGCTTTCATGGTGAGAAAATAGCAAGACAAATTGCAACCCGTTTGAAATAGAGGGTAAATGAGCATATAGAATGGAAATAGGTCTTACGTCATTTGTGGAAACAACCCCTGATGTGAATACAGGAAAAGTGATTAGTCATGCAAAGAGAATACAGAAGTCGTAGAAGAAATTGTGTTGGCTGATGAGGTAGGTCTCGATGTATATGGAGTAGGTGAGCATCATCGAAAAGATTATGCTAGCTCTGCTCCTGCGGTAATACTTGCGGCTGCTGCTTCCCAAACGAAAAACATACGTTTAACTAGTGCTGTTACCGTATTATCCTCGGCAGATCCTGTTCGGGTGTTTCAAGATTTTGCAACAATTGATGCGATTTCTAATGGAAGAGCAGAGATAATGGCAGGGCGGGGTTCATTTATCGAATCCTTTCCTTTATTTGGTTATGATTTAAAGGATTACAATGAATTATTCGATGAAAAATTAGAGCTATTGTTAAACATAAGAAAATCGGAATCTGTATCTTGGAATGGAAAGCATAGGGCAAGCATCGATAATCGTGGTGTATACCCTCTATCAGTTCAAGAGCCTATTCCAGTATGGATTGCTAGTGGTGGAACACCTGAATCTGTTATACGTGCTGGAATATTAGGTCTTCCTCTTGCACTTGCTATTATCGGTGGCAGCCCATTACAATTCGCCCCGTTGGTGGAATTATACTATCGTGCCGCAGCTCAAGCAGGCCATGATCCATCGCAACTGACTGTCGCATCACATTCCCATGGATTTGTAGCGGATACTGTAGAGGAAGCAGTGGATAAGTTTTTTCCACCTACAGAACAAGCAATGAATGTGTTAGCGAAGGAACGTGGCTGGGCACCTTATACTAAAAATACCTTTGATCATGCTAGACAGTTAGAAGGAGCACTTTACGTTGGAGATGTAAAGACTGTTGCAGAAAAAATAATCCTCTTACGTAAAGAAGTTGGAATTACGCGGTTTATGTTACATGTACCAGTAGGTTCTATGCCACATAAAGATGTGATGCATGCAATTGAATTACTAGGGAAAGAAGTGGCTCCAATGGTACGTAAAGAGATTAAACAGTGGGAATTAGAGAATAGCCGATAGTTTTGAAGGATTATATGCTCAAGATAAAAAGATTGGCCAGGAATTAAGTAAGTGTAGGCATCGTCAGTAGGAAAGATATCTCTGTCATGTTCTTGTTTTTAGCTAATATGGAAATAAAGCCTCTGGTAGTAATGAACTACTGAGTAGAAAGAATATAGCGAGGTACTCCCACAAGTGGGGGACCTCGCTATATTAGTAGCTAGTGAAAACAAATTTCTGTAGTCACAGGTTGTTGACAACCCTTCCCAATCAATCACTTAAAAGTCTTTTTCAAAAATATCACGTATGACTTGTATATCGGATGTGTTTTCTAATGCAATTAGTAATTTCAAACGCGCTTTTGGACCAGTTAATCCATTGGTGAAAATTACGCCCATTTCCTTCAATTGTTTTCCTCCACCTTCATAAGCATAGGTAGGTTGTACAGCACCTCGAAAGCTTCTTGAAACTAATACAATTGGAATTTGGTCTGCTAAAATCTGCTTAATGGCAGGGATTGTCTCCTTAGGAAGATTCCCTTGTCCAAGCCCCTCAATAACTAATCCATCTGGCTTTCCACTATATACTAATTCAATAATGTTACTATCCATTCCCGCATAAGCCTTCAACAAAGGAACATTTTTTGAAATATTTTCTACAGGGTAAGCCGTTCTTGATGTTAGCTGATGATGAAAGAGTATGGATTCTTTCGTAATAATTCCAATTGGCCCAAATTGTGGACTTTGGAAGGTTGCAATATTACTGGTCGATGTTTTCGTAACATTCTTCGCACTATGAATCTCATCGTTCATGACAACTAATACCCCTTTAGAATAGGCAGCAGGAGATAATACAACACGAACAGAACTGATTAAATTGTATAATGCATCAGAGCCAATCTCATTACTGGATCTCATTGCTCCTGTTAGGATTACGGGCTTTTCTGTATCTAATACCAATTCTAATAAATAGGCGGTTTCTTCTAAAGTATCCGTTCCGTGGGTAACGACAATCCCATCATATTCTAATAAAAACTGTTCGATTGTTTTGGCTAATTCCAACATATGCTTCGGTGTTATATGTGGAGATGGTAAAGAGTACACAATATGCTCATCTATCATGACATCATCACTGAATTTGTATGGGACGTTTGTTAATGGATGTTCGTTTGTCGTATTTACTTCACCCGTTTCTTTATTTTCAAGCATGGAAATAGTGCCACCGGTGTGAAGGATGATTATTTTTTTCAAAAGATACACCTACTTTTCTCATAAATTATGTATTTTCAATCGTTTCGGAACATGGTACGATTGAAATAGTTTGGAAGGGGAAGGTACAAATGCTAGGAATTATATCTGCTGGGGTTGCACCTGCACTTGCTTTAATGTCTTTTTTTTATTTAAAAGATAAAATCACAGAACCGATCCCGCTGATTCTGCGTACGTTCATTTTTGGTGGTTTACTTGTATTCCCAATCATGTTTCTCCAATATGCGTTTGAAAGTGATCAAATCGGTAACTTATTTGTACAATCTTTTTTTGTTGTTGCTTTTTTGGAAGAATTTTTCAAATGGTTTGTTTTTATGTACATTATTTATCAGCATACACAATTTAGTGCGCATTACGATGGGATTGTGTACGCTGTTTCAATAAGCTTAGGATTTGCTACAGTTGAAAATATTCTTTATCTACTAGTAAATGGGATTGAGTATGCTTTTACTAGAGCGTTGTTTCCTGTATCCTCCCATGCATTATTTGGTGTCATCATGGGTTATTATTTTGGAAAAGCCAAGATGTACCCTGTGAATCGAGCGGTCAATATTATTTTAGCATTGATTATACCAATCGCTTTACACGGAATTTATAATTTTATTTTAGGATATGTTACGAAAAACTGGGCCTTGTATGTCATTCCATTTATGATACTGCTTTGGTTCTTTGGTTTACATCGTGTAAAAATAGCTAGAGCAAGCTCATAATAATTAAATACGATGAAGAAAAAAGGGACTGTTTAAAGTCTCTTTTTTTGTTTCTCAGTATCCTAGTTAAATTTAAAATCTAGATTCGTATGCATAAATTAGCAGTTTCATCAGAAAATAGGTACTACTAGACAAAAATGAAAGTGAGAGGTATCAATATGACATTGAGAAAATACATCCTTTTAGTTATTATATGTCTATTTGCATTTGGACTTCAAGAAACTTACAACCCCAATGAAGTAGAAGCCTTTACGAATCAGGTCATACAGAAAGGGGCAGTTGGTGATGATGTCATTGAGCTTCAGGCAAGGCTCCAGTATATTGGTTTTTATAATGGCAAAATTGATGGTGTATTTGGTTGGGAAACATACTGGGCGTTACGGAATTTTCAAAAGGAATTCGGATTAGATGTTGATGGTCTTGCAGGATTAAAGACTAGGCAAAAGCTAGTTGATGCATCAGAATTTAATGGTAAATGGGTTCATGAACAACTGGCTAAAGGAAATGAATTTACTTACTATGGTGACACCGATCTTGCCAAACAGACAAAACCAAAGAAAAAAGCTGATGGTGGTGGTGGAACTGCTAAAACACAGCCAAAAGAACCAGCACAAAACCAAGGTGGTGCGGAGCAACAAGCTCCAGCAGAAGGTGATACAGGCGATGCTACAAACGCAGGTGATACAACAGATACACCAGCTGTTAATGTGCCACAAGGCTTTTCACAAAATGATATCAGCTTAATGGCAAATGCTGTTTATGGAGAGGCAAGAGGAGAGCCATATGAGGGGCAAGTTGCTGTTGCCGCAGTAATTTTAAATCGTGTAGAGAGTGCAACGTTTCCTAATACTGTTGCAGGAGTTATTTTTGAACCTAGAGCTTTTACGGCAGTAGCAGATGGACAAATTTGGTTAACACCTAATGAAAAAGCTAGACAAGCAGTTTTAGATGCTATCAATGGTTGGGACCCTACAGGGGAAGCAATTTATTACTTCAACCCAGATACGGCTACATCAAGTTGGATTTGGGGTAGACCACAAATTAAGCGGATAGGTAAGCATATCTTTTGTAAATAGGGGTGTAAAATATGTTGCGTTGGATATCGATAGTTGTCCTAGCAGTAGGAGTTGTAGGAACTGCTGCATGGGGCTATAAGGAACATCAAGAAAAAAATGCCATCTTAATACAAGCAGAAAATACGTATCAAAGAGCATTCCATGAACTGACTTATAATATGGATCTTTTGCATGATAAGATTGGTACGGCAATTGCTATGAACTCCAGAGAACGATTATCACCACAGCTGGCGGAAATTTGGAGACTGACATCGGATTCATTATCCAATGTTGGGCAGCTGCCACTTACGTTAATGCCTTTTAATAAAACGGAAGAATTTCTATCGAATATTGGAGATTTTACGTACCGAACTGCCATTCGAGATTTAGATAAAGACCCATTATCGGATAAAGAGCTAGAAACATTAGAGAAATTGTATTCGCAAGCCGGAGAAATAAAGGATGAACTTCGTCAAGTACAACATACAGCGATGGAAAACAATCTGCGTTGGATGGACGTCCAATTAGCCTTAGCTACAGAGGATGAACAAGCAGATAACACGATTATCGATGGTTTTAAAACTGTCGAAAAGAAAATTGAAGGATATTCAGAAGGAAATGTCGATTCAGCTATTTCTGGTACCTCCTCAGAAAATCATAGCTATGAAAATATTCAAGGTAAACAAATTAGTGAACAGGAAGCACTGCAATATAGTAAGGATCTATTTAATATAAAAGAAACAAGAGATTTAAACTTAACAGAAACAGGAGATGGGGCAGACGTAGCCTTATATAGTGTGTCATATTCTGAAGGAAATAAGAGTGCATACCTCGATTTAACGCAAAAAGGTGGCCACCCTATTACATTACTTGTCGATAGACCAGTTGGAAAACAAAGTATCAGCTTAAATGATGGGTTTAAAATTGCTGAGAAATATATTCAAGATCATGATTTTGAAGGAATGGAAATGTTTAATAGTAGTCAATATGAAAACATAGGTATATACTCCTTTATTTATAATCAAGATGGTGTCCGGGTTTTTGCAGATGCAATAGAGGTTAAAGTGGCACTAGATAATGGAGATATAATTGGATTGACTGCAAATAATTATTTCTTAAATCACCATGAAAGAGACATTTCAGATCCTAAGCTAAGCTATGAGGAAGCACGAGATTTTGTAAATCCAAATGTAGATATACAAGAAGAGTTTCTAGCCGTCATAACGAATGATCTTGGCGAAGAGGTACTGGTATATGAATTCCTTGGTCTCTTAGGTAATGACACGTATCGTATCTTTATAAATGCGACAGATGGCCATGAAGAAAAAGTAGAAAAATTAAATGGCAAAGAAATAAATTATGCAGGAATTTAGTTCGGGAGAGGCTTTTGTCCTTTCCCTTTTTTTATTTTTTTGTGATAATAAATGGAGAGCTATTGTTTTATTGAATAGATAATGTGTGGGGGAGTAACATGAAGATTGGGGTTTTTTTAACAATTGAGGCGTTCAGTATAAAAACAAATTCTACGGAGAAATATCGTTGTAAGATAGTGGATAAAAATAGTAACTATCTATATGTTGATTATCCAGTTCACATACAAACAAAAAGAACGAATGCAGGATTTAAAATAGGTGATATAATGTATGCTGAGTATAATGGGGAAGACCAATCTGTTTATCGATTTAAAACAGAAGTTATAGATAAACAGAGGGGGAAAATACCTACTTTGGCACTTGTCATACCTGAAAAAGACCAAATAGAGCGAATCCAAAGAAGGCAATATGTAAGAGTAGAAGCGGCTACTGATGTTGCTGTTCATAGTATGGAAAAGAATTTTCCTCCTTTTACAACCGTGACAGTCGATATTAGTGGCGGTGGGTTATCTGTCATTATACCTAAAGGAACTAGCATAATGGAACAGGAGAAGGTAACATTATATTTGGTTCTTCATATGCATTCTGGGGAGTATTCCTATCTGGAATTATCCGGTGAGGTTGTAAGGATTATTCATCAAGAACATACTGCCAATATAGCCTCAATAAAACTACATGCTCTCAGTGAACAGGATAAACAGAGTATTGTTCGTTACTGTTTTGAAAAGCAACGAGAAGCAAGACAAAAAGAAATTCAATAGCTAGCATAGGGATTGACAATGAGAGGAATGAATAATGTAATGACAAAAAAAATTGCGATAGCGATTGACGGTCCTGCGGCAGCCGGGAAAAGCACAGTAGCTAAAATTGTTGCAAGTAAATTATCTTATATTTACATTGATACAGGTGCAATGTATCGCGCAATAACATTAAAGGCACTAGAAAATTCTGTTGATGTAAATAATGAACAGGAGCTAGTGGAAATACTTGACACAACAAGTATTAAACTAGTCCAGAGTGAAGAAGGTCAACGAGTTTTACTTGATGATCGAGATGTAACATTAGAGATACGTACAAATGAAGTTACGAATAATGTGTCCTATGTTGCACAGCACCCGAAGGTACGAGAGGATATGGTAGCGAGACAACAGCAACTAGCAGAAGCGCGTGGGGTAGTTATGGATGGTCGTGATATTGGTACGAAGGTTATCCCAGATGCAGAGGTTAAGATTTTCCTAATTGCCTCAGTCGAGGAACGGGCTAAACGAAGACATGTAGAGAATATAAATAAAGGATTTCCATCTGACTTGGAGCAATTAAAGAAAGAAATTGAGAAGCGAGATTTAATTGATTCGGAGCGCGAGGCTTCACCACTAATAAAAGCGGAAGATGCTGTGGAAATAGATACAACCTCACTATCTATTGAAGATGTCGCGGATCAAATCTTACTCGAGGTCCATAAAGTCCTATAATAAACTTGGGAAATACGAACTACTATCATAAAGGTAATATTTGCTTGACAAATAAAGTCAAATATTAGAAGTTATTAAAAGGAAGATTTTTTCTGAAAATATGTTGTTATATCGTTGTATTGGCTAAGGAGGAATTGGAATGAGTGAAGAAAATTTAGATTTACAAGTAGGGGATAAGGTAACAGGAACGGTTGTGAAGATTGAAGATAAACATGTTCTTGTTGATATTGGTTATAAAACGGAGGGTATTATTCCGATTAGTGAATTGTCTAATCTACATATTGAGACGCCTAATGAGGTAGTGAAGGAAGGCGATACGCTATCATTATCTATTAAGAAAATAGAGGATGATGGAGTAGTGCTTTCTAAGAAAATTGTAGACCAAGAATTGGCTTGGGGTGACTTAGAAACTAAATTCCAATCTGGAGAAGTGTTTGAAGTCCAAGTAAAAGAAGTCGTAAAAGGCGGCCTAGTTGCTGATATTGGCATACGTGGCTTTATTCCTGCTTCATTAGTAGAAGCACATTATGTAGAAGACTTTTCCGAATACCAAGATCGTATTCTAACGGTGAAAATCGTCGAGTTAGATAAGGAACAAAACCGTGTTATCCTATCTCACCGTGCGGTTGTAGAAGAGGAACTAGCAAATAAAAAGTCCGAGATTATTCAATCTTTAGAGGTTGGACAAGTGATAGAGGGAACAGTTCAACGCATTACTGATTTTGGTGTGTTTGTTGATATCGGTGGTATTGATGGGTTAGTACATATTTCTCAACTATCACATGATCATGTCAACAGTGCCGAAGAAGTGGTATCTGTTGGGGACAAAATAAAAGTAGAAGTACTTTCCGTTGACCGTGATAATGAACGTATTGCACTTTCTAGAAAGAAAGTTCTTCCTGGGCCATGGGCAGATATTGAAAGTAAAATTAAACCAGGTCAAGTAGTAGAAGGAACGGTTAAACGCTTAGTTAATTTTGGAGCATTTATCGAAGTACTTCCAAGTGTAGAAGGTCTAGTACACATTTCACAGATTGCTAATCGCCACATTGGAACACCACAAGAGGTATTAGAAGTTGGTCAGCAGGTAAGGGTGAAGGTTCTAGATATTAATGAATCAGAAGAAAGAATGTCATTAAGTATTCGAGAATTAGAAGCTGAAGAAGAAGCAAAAGACTACAAACAATACGAAAAGGTTGAAGAGCAATCTAGCTTCCAATTTGGTGACCTTATTGGAGACAAATTAAATAAATTCAAGCAATAACATTCAACTGGAATAATATGTAATGATAATTTCTATGAGCCTGTTTACCCATACGGTGCTCATAAGGAACCCACATAACGTATAGCATTATAGTTGTTAAATAAGACCCGAACTAATTTATACTGGTTCGGGTCTTTCTTATTTTGAACAAATATAGGAGACATCCTCTTTCTTGTTTAAAAACAACCCATCAAAGCAATACTAAAAATGGTGGGTGATGATTGATGGATGGTATCTTTTTTTACTGGTTTGGTTGGTTCTTTTGGGTGATTTTTACCTTTATAGTTCCTAAGAATAAAATACGGACTATTTATGCGATGTGGATATTAATGATTATCGGTTTTTCCAATCTATATCTATCCTTTGATTCGATAGCGTTATCTATGTCCTATTTAACCCTTATATTAGGAGCTTTTATCCTCCTTTCAACATTAAATAGAAAAGGAATCCTCCTCTTTTCAGCATTTACTATGATGATTGGGTATACAAGTTTATTAATATGGGAAGTAAATGCTCCAGTATGGCTATTTATGCCAAGAATCATCATGATACCTATTTTATGTGTATGCTTGGCATTGCTATTAACAAAAAAACTTTATGCTAGGTTCGTGATAAGTGTCATCGGTATTTGTAGTGGTGAGTTTTTATATAGCGTTCTACTATATAATTATTCCATTACACAAGCTATTGGCAGCTTACGATTTCTAGATACACTCTCTGTTATGGTATTCCTGCTTGTGCTTATAGAAGCTATTCATCAAGGAAAAGCTAAACTGTTTTTATTACTCCATAAAACGAACAACATTTGAGGTGGCAAAATGAATGAGTATATGATGCCTATTGTTTTAGGTGTAGTAGTAGGTACGATTACTAGAGTAATTATGCTTCGTACGGATTACCGTCAATATCCAACATATTTACATGGGAAAATTATCCATGTTTCATTAGGGTTTATTGCAGCATCTCTTGGTGCAGTTGCAGTACCAGCGATGATGGAGATGGATTTTACTGCGGTAACGTTTTTAACTGTTGCAGCTACACAATTTCGAGAGGTACGAAACATGGAACGGAATACACTAAGTGAAATTGATGATCATGAGCTTGTTTCAAGGGGAAAGGCTTATATAGAAGGGATCGCAATTTCATTTGAAAGCAGGAATTATTTAGTTATTTTAACAGC
Organism: Ornithinibacillus proteolyticus; assembly: GCF_039581225.1. Lineage (NCBI taxonomy): Bacteria > Bacillati > Bacillota > Bacilli > Caryophanales > Bacillaceae > Ornithinibacillus > Ornithinibacillus proteolyticus. Next base: position 113,109 of record NZ_JBCPXV010000002.1, read on the forward strand.
CTTTATTACTACGTTATTTTATATAATTTGGAATATATATGCGGCTATTGTTGGTGCGATTATTTGTTTCATTATTAGTAAAATCATGCAAAGCGGAAGTACAATCAAAGATCTTGTTCAAATTGAACATGTGGAACCACACTTTGAAGGGGCTGGATTATATATAGATAATATCTATATTATGAATATAGGTCTACCGGAAAGGCAAAAGGAGATTCTTAAGTATGGTATGGGCTTTATTTTAAAGCCTAAAAATATAAATGTGGTGAATACGATTGCCCATCTAGGTCAAAGACAAGCGATATTACATGATGTATCGGTTTCGTTAGGTGTGTTTCGTGATTCTGGAACACCGGCATTAGTGCCACTTATTAAGCGAGATTTAGATGATGGTAGAATTGGTGTTTTCATTTTGCCGCAAATTAGAGATGTTGAGAAAGCAATTCAAATAATCGGTGCGGTCCCTGTATTGGAAACGGCAATTCGAATGCCTTCAAAATCTAATACCAAAAGGGAGGTCCATTAGCATGGTCATAGAAAAAGCAATTTTGGCTATCATTACAACTAATAATGAGAAGGTGGCAGGAGGAGCACCGATTTTTCATTGTCAGGATTTTGATGAATTACAAAAAACAGCTGCCAATTTAGAGGCCATACTAGACGGGATCGCCCATGCATTAAGTGATGAGGTTTTTATCATTGTAAAACATTAAAATATTGTTAAGATTAGTTTCTTTTGCTAGAATGAATAAAGTTATGATATGTGGTATTATTTGTTAGGTTGATTAGAATAGTATTACATAGAAACGTAATTACGCAAAGTATAAGTAAAAATCAATCCAATTTAACACTAGACTTAAATAAACTAAAAAATGTATTTTACATAGAGAGAGGATGTTCCTTTCAATGAGGAAAGCTGTAGTAGCCATAGTAGGGAGACCAAATGTTGGAAAATCTACTATTTTTAACCGATTAGTAGGTGAAAGAATATCAATCGTAGAAGACATACCAGGGGTAACAAGAGATCGTATCTATTCACAAGCGGAATGGTTAAATACGAAATTTAATCTTATTGATACGGGTGGTATAGAAATTGGGGATGAACCACTTTTAATTCAAATGCGTCAGCAAGCTGAAATTGCGATAGACGAAGCTGATGTCATTATTTTCATTGTAAATGCCAAAGAAGGGATCACTGCTGCTGATGAAGAAGTGGCTAAGCTTTTATTCAAGTCGAATAAACCAGTTGTTCTAGCAGTAAATAAAATAGATAATCCAGAAATGCGTGATGAGATTTATGAGTACTATTCGTTAGGCTTCGGTGAACCGTTCCCTATTTCTGGTGCCCATGGTTTGGGACTAGGAGATTTATTAGATGAAGTGGTTGGACATTTTCCACAATTTGAGCAAGAAGAGGTAGATGAGGATACTATCTACTTTAGTTTAATTGGTAGACCCAATGTAGGTAAATCTTCTTTAGTCAATGCATTACTGAATGAAGAACGAGTAATTGTTAGTGCTATAGAAGGTACCACACGTGATGCGGTAGATACACATTTACACCGAGAAGGACAAGATTATGTCATTATTGACACTGCCGGAATGAGAAAACGTGGGAAGGTGTACGAATCAACAGAAAAATATAGTGTATTACGTGCATTAAGAGCTATTGAACGGTCCGATGTTGTCCTCGTTTTAATCGATGCTGAGACGGGTATTAGGGAACAGGATAAAAAAATTGCTGGGTATGCACATGATGCTGGTCGAGGAATTGTAATTGTAGTAAACAAATGGGATACAGTGGAAGCAGATGAGAAAACAATGAAGGAATATGAGGAGAAAATTCGCGCTCATTTCCAATTCTTAGACTATGCACCAGTCGTATTTTTATCTGCTAAAACGAAGAAACGTATCCATACATTACTACCAATGGTTCAAGTAGCAAGTGAAAATCACGCGAAACGAATTCCGACAAATGTATTAAATGATGTCATTATGGATGCCATTGCAATGAATCCAACACCGACGGTTAGGGGACAACGCTTGAAGGTATTGTATGCAACACAAGTCGCTGCTAAGCCACCTGCATTTGTCGTCTTTGTGAACGATCCAGAGCTAATGCACTTTTCATACCAACGTTTCTTGGAGAATAAAATCCGTGATGCATTTGGTTTTGAGGGAACACCGATAAAAATAATTGCTCGCAGAAGATCTTAGGGGGAGGGATTTTTGGTGAAAAAAGTAGCTGTTTTAGGAGCAGGTAGCTGGGGTACTGCATTGAGTATCGTTCTTGCTGATAATGGGCATGATGTTAGGTTATGGACTCACCGTAAGGAACAAGCAGATAAAATTAACACAACGCATAAAAATGAACATTATTTAGAAATTATGATCCCAGAGAGAATCAGAGCTTATGCTGATATGCAGGAAGCAATTCAAGATACTGATGTTATTTTGTTAGTTGTACCGACGAAGGCTATACGAGAGGTTTCACAACAATTAAATTCTATTTTAACAGGAAACCCAACCATAATTCATGCAACAAAAGGGATTGAACCGGGTACTCTAAAACGTGTATCCCAGATGATCGACGAAGAGATGGATAAAGTGAAATACGAGGATATTGTTGTTTTATCAGGGCCTAGCCATGCGGAAGAGGTTGGTCTTAGACAGCCTACAACCGTAACAGTTGCATCCATCAATGAAGAACAAGCTAAAATTGCCCAAGACACTTTCTTTAATGAAGTATTTCGCGTTTACACAAGTAACGATGTAATTGGCATCGAATTAGGTGGTGCCCTGAAAAACATTATTGCGCTAGGTGCTGGTATTTCAGATGGACTGGGGTATGGAGATAATGCTAAGGCTGCATTAATTACAAGAGGACTTGCTGAGATTACGAGGCTAGGAACATATTTAGGTGCTAATCCTTTAAGCTTTTTGGGATTACCAGGTGTTGGCGACCTTATTGTAACCTGTACAAGTGTTCATAGTCGGAACTGGAGAGCAGGTAATCTCCTCGGAAAAGGTAAAAGCTTAGAAGAGGTTTTAGATCAAATGGGTATGGTAGTGGAAGGCGTTCGTACCGCGGAAGCAGCATACCAATTCGCAGAGCAAGAGGATATAGAAATGCCGATTACTCATGGTATTTATGAAATTATCCACCATCAGAAGAAGCCGAAAGAAGTCGTGGAGCAATTAATGAATCGAAATAAACGAGAAGAAATGGATGATTTAGCGACATTGTTAAAGAACCGTTACGCTCGCTAACACACTGATAAATTCCCTTGCATATACTATGTTGAAGTATAGAGCAAGGAGGCGAGCATGTGAGCAATAAAAGTAACAATCCCTTTGACAAAATTCAACAAGGTGCTGGTATTAGTCCAAGTGAAATTTACAAGGTTGCTGATTCAGTTAAAAACGCCGATTTTTCGGATGAGAAAACCGTTCGAAGGCTCGTTCGGCAACTAGCGAAAATGGCGAACAAACCCATCTCGAGAGAAAAAGAAGATAAACTTGTTAAGTCCATAACGAATAATAAAGTTCCTGGAGATCTTAACTCGCTGAATCAGTTATTTAAAAAGTAACGAGACTTGGGCATGTGAGGATACAACCTCGAGTCAGCTCGCATAAAATAGAACGCACAAGCATTCATAGATAGAGTTGCTGTGGGTATTATTTAGTCAAGCCAGGATGAAGATGGCCCCTCTTTATCCTGGATTTTTTATATGCGAAAACATACTTCCATTCCCCTATTATGCATGCTCTATTTGGTACGGTATGGTATAATAACGGTTGCAGTAAATGGACAAACAGATATAGAGGTGAAAAAATGTCACAATCAATGATGAATATGTGGATATCTTTAGCGGGTATGGGGCTTTTAATTATAGCTATCGGCCTAATTGTATTAGCAAGACATAAACTGAAAGGGTTTTTATCCATAATTGTATCGTTTTTAGCATATGTTTGCCTTATTTTAGGAGGTATCATAATACTTTATATCGTCTTTAGTGGGCCAACAATATAAGCTAATGGAGGTTAATGTATGAATCATACATATAAAATTATTGCAATGATGCTCCTAATATTATTGATTTTAAGCGGTTGTTTATATCCTAGTAGCCAACTAGAAAAGAATCAAACCCCAAACCAGGCACAGCTTGATATGGTTCAATCTGCATTAAATGATTATCAGGAGAAAACGAATGGATTACTACCTATACGAACGAAGCCAAACGAAACTCCTATTTTTGAAAAATATATTATTGATTTTAATCAGCTAAAAGAACAAGGTAGCCTAGCCGAGGTGCCAGGTAATGCTTATGAGAATGGCGGAATATATCAATATGCCATTATTAACCCAGAGACCAATCCAGAAGTTAAATTAATTGACTTACGTATTACCGATGCACTGAGAAGTATTAATCTGAAAATTAATCTATATCGTGATAAACATCTATATCCACCTTTTGGAGAAGTAGTAGAAAACGGCATCTTTACTATTGATCATGAGAAATTAGGGTTAGAGACCCCACCGACAATAGAAAGTCCTTATTCTGATGCTGTATTACCAATTGTCATGGATACGGAGGGTAATATCTATATTGATTATCGGATAGATTTAAATAACGCTTTAAAAGAGTATAACAGTAGCTATAAAGAAGGAGAGGATATTCGCTTTCTATTAGCGGAAAACACCCCTTTCTTACCCGTGTACTCATTACCTTATACAGTTAAAGATAATGAGCCTGTTTTTATGACGGAATAAATTTTCATAAATACGCGCCCTTGCAGCATATATTTGTTGCAGGGGTTTTTTATTGCTATACCTGATGTTATTTGAAATTACCGAGCTACGAATAAATGCATCCTTTAAAAGCTTATTAAATTAAATAATGTAAGGTAGGGAGCCTCCTAGAACTGTCCTAATACGTACATCTAGTAATTGGCTTAGAATAATTCTGGTTCGTCTAAAGAAACTTTATCATTTATTTTAATTCTTTTGCATATATTAAGTCATAATTTGATAGGACAACATCATAGAATTGTAATGTCAATTATTCGTAGTTTGTTCATTTAATATTGTAGTGATCGGGAGGGGATCGTTTGAAAAAGGTAGACATTTTTAAAGATATTTCGAAACGTACGAATGGCGATATATACCTTGGTATTGTTGGAGCTGTTCGAACAGGAAAATCAACTTTCATCAAGAAATTTATGGAGCTAGTTGTTCTTCCGAATATTGAAGATGAAAGTGAGAAGGTTAGGGCACAAGATGAATTACCGCAAAGTGCAGCTGGAAAGACTATTATGACAACTGAACCAAAGTTTATTCCGAATCAAGCAGTGAATGTAACCGTTGAGGAAGGTCTAGATGTAAATATTAGACTGGTAGATTGTGTTGGTTATGCAGTAGAAGGAGCGAAAGGATTTGAAGATGAGAACGGACCAAGAATGATCAATACTCCTTGGTATGAAGAACCAATTCCATTTCATGATGCTGCTGAAATTGGAACTAGAAAAGTAATTCAGGAACATTCTACAATTGGTGTGGTTGTTACAACAGACGGGTCTATCGGTGATATCGAAAGAGCCGGCTATGTTGAGGCCGAGTCTAAAGTAGTGGAAGAATTAAAAGAAGTAGGGAAACCATTTATTATGGTTATTAACTCCGTTCACCCAACAAGTGGAGAAACCGAATTGCTTAGACAAGAGCTGACTGAAAAATATGATATACCGGTACTTGCGATGAGTGTCGAGTCCATGACAGAACATGATGTATATAATGTTCTTCGTGAAGCGTTATATGAGTTCCCTGTACTTGAGGTCAATGTGAATCTTCCAAGCTGGGTAATGGTACTGAAGGAAGATCATTGGTTACGAGAAAGCTATCAAGAAGCAATTCAATCTACCGTAAAAAACATTAGAAGACTACGTGATGTCGATCATATTGTTGGTGATTTCGCAGACTATGATTATATTGACAAAGCAAATCTAGCTGGCATGGAGATGGGAGAAGGTATAGCTGAAATTGATTTACATGCTCCAGACTACTTATACGATCAAGTATTAAAAGAAATTGTCGGTGTTGAAATTAGAGGGAAGGATCATTTGCTAGAGCTTATGCAAGACTTTGCTTATGCGAAAAGGCAGTATGACCAAGTTGCGAGTGCCTTACAAATGGTTAAACAAACAGGATATGGTATTGCTGCTCCGACACTAGAGGATATGGAGCTTGACGAGCCTGAAATTATTCGCCAAGGGTCAAGATTTGGTGTAAGACTAAAGGCAGTTGCACCATCTATTCATATGATAAAAGTAGAGGTAGAGTCCGAATTCGCACCAATTATTGGTACGGAAAAACAGAGTGAAGAATTGGTGAGATACTTAATGCAAGACTTTGAAGAAGACCCATTATCGATTTGGGAATCTGACATATTTGGTAGATCACTTAGTTCTATTGTAAGAGAAGGCATTCAAGCTAAAATTTCACTAATGCCTGAAAATGCTCGATATAAATTAAAAGAAACACTAGAGCGAATTATTAATGAAGGCTCTGGAGGATTAATAGCGATAATCCTATAAAATAAGAGGTCGGGACATAACGAAGAGAATTAAATGTAAAACCGAATGATTCACGATACTAGCTCCGGAAATATACGTAGACTCCTGCGGGAGGATAGGGCAAGGTTGAGACCCCTAAAGAAGTAGCACGAGGAGGCTCACCAGCCGCCCGGCGGTAAAGTAGACACTGCGAGGTTTTTTTGAGCAGATGTCGCCCCTGTGCTGGAAGCAACCGCAAGTATATTTCCGGAGCGTGGTCGTTGCTCATCATTCGGTTTTTTATTTGAGATAAATTCTTTTGTCCCAGCCTCTTATTTTTTGTTTATTTTTAAATTTAAGAAGGATTTTGCGAGCAACTAGCGAATATGTTACATAGGGAATTTTAAGAAGAGGATATATTACCAATATTTGGTTGGAAGTAGCCGCCAATCTATAAAATATCAAACAAAATAAGAAAAAATAATAGGTTTTTGTTGAATTTTAAAGAAATCTCGTTTATTATTAGCGTTGTCCCTATTGATATAGGGGCATTTAAGTATAAAAGTTGGTAAATTGGTAAACAAATGATGAGAGAGAAATATTTGTACCAATGTGACCCGAAATCTTTTTTGGGAGGAGGTGAATGTCATGAATAAAACAGATTTAGTAAATGCTGTTGCTGAAAAAAGCGAACTTTCTAAAAAAGATGCTACAAAAGCTGTTGATGCAGTTTTCGAAGCTGTCATGGATTCACTTAAAAAAGGTGAAAAAGTACAATTAATCGGTTTCGGTAACTTCGAAGTACGCGAGCGTTCTGCACGTAAAGGTCGTAACCCTCAAACTGGAGAAGAAATCGAAATCCCTGCAAGCAAAGTTCCTGCTTTCAAACCAGGTAAAGCCCTTAAAGACAGCGTAAAATAATACGTACATAGGGTTAAAGGGTGCGTTCATACGCACCCTTTTTTCTTTTCATATTACTTCCTAAAGGGATTATACTAATTGTAAAATACGAAGGAGTGTTACGTATGAATAATAACAATGACTTTTTTGTAATTAAAGCCCTTGAAGATGGTGTTAATGTAATTGGATTAACGAGAGGATCAGATACGAAATTTCACCATTCAGAGAAACTGGATAAAGGAGAAATTATGATTGCTCAGTTTACAGAGCATACTTCCGCGGTGAAAGTTAGAGGTAAAGCTATTATCCAAACAAGCCATGGCGAGGTAACGAATAACTAAAGGAAATATATTACAGGTTATATAGCATACATATTACAACTTTTGAACTACCCGACATAGATAAATGTGTTATAATAACTAAGGCAACAAAAAGGCTTGAAGGGCTAAGGTGATAAATTTGCATACAATGGAGAGGGAATTACAACAATTAAAACAGCAAATTAAAGAGAAAGTAAGACATTCTTTCCTTTCACAACATATTGACAACCCTGAAATTGATGAATACAAACTATACTTTCTTCAACAAATATTGAATAAAACAACATTAGCCCCAAAAGTAAAAGAACAGCTAATTATAACGACAATGCTTGTACAAATTGCTTTAGATATACATGAGCAAATTCCGGACTATAAAGGGGAACAAGGTCCATCCATTAATGTTGAAAGCCAATTATCCATATTAGCTGGGGATTACTATAGTGGCCTTTATTATTATCTACTCGCTGAAATAGAAGAACGTGAGTATATAACCGTACTTGCCACAGCAATCAAACACATTAATGAATTAAAGATGGAATTATATTATCTTAACGACAATACAATAGAGAACTACTTAAATATTAAAAAAGAAATTCAGATAACCCTAATTAAATATATAGCTGATCATGTTCAAGTGACAGAAGAGCTCCCTGTTATGGCAGAATTATTATTACTAAGCTATATGATACAAACAAATGATATATTTGTTGAAATAGACAAACAATTAGTACTTGAGTCTCAAGTAAACAAAACAAAAGGTATGCTAGAGGGATTACAGGTGGAAAAGGGGTATAAGCAGGATCTTGTACAAATACTTCACACCATTGTATACCAACATACCGCTTCGGAGATGGATTAATGATGCAAGGTAAATCAAAAGAAGAACGCGTACATCATGTGTTTGAAAAAATATATGATAAATATGATACGATGAACTCTATCATCTCATTCCAGCGACATAAAGCTTGGCGAAAAGATGTCATGAAGCAAATGAATGTTCCAAATGGAGCAAGTGCATTAGATGTTTGCTGTGGAACTGGAGATTGGTCTTTCTCACTAGCTGAAGCAGTAGGTAAAAAAGGAAACGTAATCGGTCTAGATTTCAGCCAAAACATGTTATCGGTAGCAAAAGAGAAGAATCAAGAACTCAACTATAATAATCTAGAGTTCGTCCATGGTAATGCAATGGAATTGCCATATGAGGATAATTCTTTTGATTTTGTGACAATTGGATTTGGACTAAGAAATGTTCCTGATTATATGACTGTTCTCAAGGAAATGTATCGAGTTGTAAAACCTGGTGGTGTTGTAGCATGTCTAGAGACATCACAGCCTACGATGATTGGTTTTAAACAACTGTATTTCTTTTATTTCCGTTTTATTATGCCATTATTCGGTAGAATTTTCGCAAAGAGCTATGAGGAATATGCATGGTTAAATGAATCTACTAGGAATTTCCCTGATAAAAAGACATTAAAGCAAATGTTTTTAGATGCTGGATTTTCGACAGTACAGGTGAAGAGCTATACCGGTGGGGTTGCAGCTATGCACATGGGTGTTAAATAAAAATCATTAGTTTTGACAGACAAAAGGTGAATTACATGAAATTACCAAAAACATATACCTACCTAAAGAAAGATCTCGACGTAATAGAATCATCCTTAATGGAGGCAATTCAGGCCAATCATCCCGTACTACGAGAAGCATCTACACAGCTACTAAAGGCAGGAGGGAAGCGTATTCGGCCTGTCTTTGTTTTGTTATCAAGTCAATTCGGTACGGTTAGTATCGAACAAGTAACCAAAGTAGCAGTTTCATTGGAACTAATCCATATGGCAACCTTAGTCCATGATGATGTTATAGATGATGCAGAGCTACGAAGAGGGATGCCGACAATTAAGAAGCAATATGGTAACCGTGTCGCCATGTATACAGGTGACTATATTTTAGCTCGAGCTCTAGAAACAATCACACAGATTGATAATGCAGAATTACATAAAACATTGGCAGAGGCATTAGTCGAGGTTAGTTTAGGAGAAATTCAACAAATCAAAGATAAGTACAACTGGGATCAAAATATCCGATCTTATTTAAGAAGAATTAAGCGGAAGACTGCCTTACTCATCGCTTTAAGCTGTAAGCTTGGCGCGATGACATCAGGAATTACACCTAGTGAAGTGAAGAAGCTTTATGAATATGGATATTATATTGGAATGAGCTACCAGATCATCGATGATATTCTTGACTTTACTTCTTCTGCTGAAGAATTAGGAAAACCATCTGGGAATGATTTGTATCAAGGGAATGTCACATTACCAGTTCTTTATGCTATGCGTGATGAGAACTTTAATCGATTAGTTCGAGAAACCTTCGCAAATCCGGATGAGGTTTCTAAGGAAAAGATGGATTTCATTATTCGCAGACTAAAAGAAACAGATGCCATTGACATGTCTTATCAACTAAGTGAACGTTATTTGAAAAAGGCATTTCGTGCATTGAATGGTTTCCCACACAATAAAGCGAAGATAACCCTTGAACAAATTGCCAAATATATAGGAAAAAGAAAGCAATAGTAAATATTGTTATTTTTATAAAAGTTTGATAGAATTAAAACGGTTACATAATTACTAATGACATACTTAAATGAGGTGTAAATATGGAAAAAACTTTTTTAATGGTTAAACCAGATGGAGTACAACGAAATTTAGTAGGCGAAATTGTAAACCGTTTTGAGAGAAAAGGCTTTAAATTAGTAGGTGCAAAATTAATGCAAATCTCTGAGGAGCTAGCGAGTGAGCATTATGGTGAGCACAAAGAAAGACCTTTCTTCGGAGAACTAGTAGAATTCATTACTTCTGGACCAGTTTTTGCAATGGTTTGGGAAGGTGAAAAGGTCATTAGTACAGCACGTGAAATGATGGGGAAAACGAATCCAGCTGAAGCTTTACCTGGTACAGTAAGAGGTGACTTTGGGGTGACAGTAGGTAAGAACGTCATTCATGGTTCAGACTCACCAGAAAGCGCTGAGAGAGAAATTAATTTATTCTTCGATCAAAATGAATTAATATCATATTCCAAACAAGATAGTAATTGGATTTATTAAGTTAATAAAAGAGGTTGGGACAAAACTAAAACTAATGTAATAAAAAACGAACTATCACCACATTAGCCCCGGAAATATACGGAGACTCCTGTGGGAGGAAAGGCATCGGTGAGATCCCGCAGGAGCGTTAGTTCTGAGGAGGCTCACCAGCCGCCCACGAACTGCAAGTATATTTCCGGGGCGGGTTTGATGCGCTAACTTTTGTGTTCGGTTTATCCTATGTTAGAAATAGTTTTGTCCCATCCTCTTTTACTAGATTAGCAAGTATACATACATAAGCAAAAAGAGGCGCAGAGGCTATGAGGGATGATTATCAACTATTTACAGAGAAAGTGTATGCTAAGTTTCGCATTAATCTAAAGCAGTATAAAGAAGCACAGATGAAGCGAAGATTAACCTCATTACGTGATAAAAGAGGTTACCAGGATTTTATGTCATATTTTGACGCGATCCATCAAGACAGAGGATTACTTAATGAATTTATCGATAGAATTACCATAAACGTATCGGAATTCTACCGAAATCCTAAGCGATGGGAAGTATTGCGTGATACCGTAATACCAACACTTCAAACAAATAATAAATCATTATTCGTATGGAGTGCAGCCTGTTCTACAGGAGAAGAGCCATACAGTATAGCCATTTTACTAAAAGAATTCTTCCCTAATATAAATGCGAAAATCCTAGCAACCGATATTGATGAAAAGGTACTAGAAAAAGCCAAACAAGGTGTTTATGCTGAACAGGCGCTTAAGGAATTACCTGAAGAATTAAAGAAAAAGTACTTTACGTATCGTGATAACACATATGAAGTAGACCCTTCTATTAAGCGTCAAATTACGTTTAAAAAGCACAATCTATTAGAGGATGACTATCCTGAACAAGTTGACTTAATTATATGTAGAAATGTACTAATCTATTTTACGGACATCGCTAAGGATAAAATCTATCATAACTTTTCTAAATCACTTACAAATAATGGTGTTCTATTTGTTGGTAGTACCGAACAAATATTTAGTCCAAACAAGTATAATCTGCAATTATTGGATACTTTCTTTTATCAAAAATTAAATTAATTATCAAATGCTCATATCAGATGATATGGAGCATTTTTTTCTATTATAAGGGCCTATTAGTTTATACTAGATAATAGGATAGGTAAAACAAGGAGGTAAAGCATGCGTTATTTAACTGCAGGTGAATCACATGGAAAACAATTGACAACAATCATAGAAGGTATTCCTGCACAAATGCCTTTACAAAAAGATCAGATAAATGAGTCGTTACTTCGTAGACAAAAAGGTTATGGACGGGGTAAACGAATGCAAATAGAGAAAGATTTAGTAGAGATTACAAGTGGTGTTCGCCATGGGTATACATTAGGATCTCCTATCTCACTAGTAATACATAATGATGATTATAAGCATTGGACCGATATTATGGGGGAGGATCCGTTAGATAAGGATGTAACGTTAAGGCGAGTAGTAACAAGACCAAGGCCTGGTCATGCAGATTTAAACGGTGCACTAAAATATGGACATCGTGATATGCGTAATGTATTAGAGCGCTCCTCTGCCCGGGAGACTGCAGCAAGAGTGGCTGCTGGTGCTGTTGCGAAAACAATGCTAAAACAACTTGGAATTAATGTGTGTGGGTATGTAAAAGAAATAGGTGGAATTCAAGCAGAAGACATGCCTAACCTATCGATGGAAGAAAGACAGCGGATTTCGGAAGCTTCTCCAGTAAGAACAATAGATAAGAATGTTGAGCAACAAATGATGGAGAGAATTGATTTAGCTAAAAAAAATGGTGATACTATAGGAGGTGTTACAGAGGTTTACGTAGAAGGGATGCCTGCTGGTGTTGGTTCCTATGTACATTATGACCGGAAGCTAGATTCACGTATTGCAGGAGCAGTAGTCAGTATTAATGCGTACAAAGGGGTCGAATTTGGAATCGGTTTTGACGCTGCAAGAAGAAATGGTAGTAAGGTTCATGACGAAATCAATTGGAATCAGGAAAAGGGGTATTACAGAAACTCGAATAATCTTGGGGGATTTGAAGGTGGAATGACAACTGGAATGCCTATTGTTGTCAAAGGTGTTATGAAGCCGATTCCTACCTTAATGAAGCCACTACAAAGTATTGACATAGAAACAAAGGAACCTTTTCAAGCTAGTGTGGAGCGCTCTGATGCTTGCGCAGTACCTGCAGCCGCAGTAGTAATGGAGCATGTGGTAGCATTTGAGTTAGCAAAAGCGATGCTGGAGCAATTTCCGCGTGATAACTTCTATAAATTAAAAGAAGCTGTAGAAAACTATCGTGAAGAAATAAGGAGATTCTAATGAAAAACATTCATGTGCGTTCAACCATTCAATCCTATGATATTGTAATTGGTAACCATATACGACATCATATCAAGGAACATCTGAATAAGAATTATTCGTCGATTCTTATTATTACAGATTCTAATGTTGGAAAACTATATGCTCAAGACATTCACGATGGACTAAATCAACAGAACGTCTTTATAGAAATTGTCGATGCAGGAGAGCAATCGAAAAATATTGAAACATTTTATACCCTTCATACGAAAGCAATTGAATATGGCTTAGATCGTCAATCACTCATTATTGCTTTAGGTGGAGGAGTAATAGGAGATTTAGCGGGATTTGTAGCAGCAACCTATATGCGCGGAATTGATTTTATTCAAGTACCTACTACATTACTAGCGCATGACAGTAGTGTTGGAGGGAAAGTTGCTATTAATCATGATAAAGGAAAGAATTTGATTGGTAGTTTTTATCCACCTATACTAGTACTATATGATACGGATACATTACAAACTCTACCACCAAAAGAAATTCGATCAGGGTTTGCTGAGCTAATAAAAGAGGCTATGCTTTCCGATAGTGGTTTATGGAACAAGCTCTTATCGCAGCCTTTAGATAGGATTACCCCAGCAGATTTAGAACAGTTTTTAGAAATGGGAATTAAAATTAAAGCAGACATCGTTCAGCAGGATGAAAAAGAATCAGGGGTGCGGAAGTTTTTAAATCTCGGGCATACATTAGGTCATGCAATAGAAGCCGATTTAGGGTATGGTGTACTAACCCATGGTGAGGCAGTGGCAATTGGACTACTATTTGCTTTTTATGTAAGCGAACAAGAATTACAAGCAGTATTACCGAACCAAGAGCTCAGAGATTGGTTAAAGCGAAATGAATATCCATTTTTGATGAATAGGGATAGAGTGGACGAATTAATTCATTTAATGAAACGGGATAAAAAAACTGAGCATAATCAAATCCAGATGGTGTTATTAAATAAAATTGGAGAACCGGTTACCCATATTGTAGAAGAAAACCAACTAAAGATTTATTTAACATCATTTGTAGAGAGAGAAATGATAAATGGATAAAAGAGTCGTGGTGATTGTTAATAATCACCACGTAATCTAGTTTCTTAGTAGAGATAATTTAACTGTAGATGGAAGGGATTTTAAAGTGAATATTATTGAAAAAGCAAACAACTTAATGGAGATGGATAAGGTAGACGAGGCGCTAAAGCTTATACGTAAGCAAATGACAAAAGCATCTGATGAAGAGCTATATTGGTATGCGGAATTTTATTTGCATTGGGGATTTTTAGTGGAAGCTGAAGAAATTCTGTCTAGATTACTTGAAAAGTATCCAGAAGAAAGTGAATTAAAATTATACCTCACGGATATTTATATCGAACAAGATAACGATGAAAAAGCTATCGATCTGCTTAACTCTATTCCAAAAGGAGATGACGCTTATTTGCAAGCTTTAGTAGCACTTGCAGACCTTTATCAATCCCAAGGATTATTTGAGGTAGCAGAGCAAAAGCTTCTTCAAGCGAAAGAGTTAGATCCGTCTGAGCCAATCATTGATTTAGGTTTAGGAGAGCTCTATTATTCTTTCGGAGATTTCAAGCGAGCCATCACCTTTTATGAAAAAGCCTTAAAATCCGATGTGCACGATATCCCGATTTATGAAAGATTAGCAGAATCTTATGCTAACGTTGGAGAGTATGAGGTTGCATTAACCTATTACGAAAAAACAGATAGCAAAAATCCAGATATGTTATTTAAATATGGGGTTACAGCATATCAAGCAGATCGTAAGGATATTGCTATTCATGTATGGGAGGAGTTAATTGAAGAAGATCCTTATTATCATACTGCATATATGCAGTTAGCGAAGGCGTATGAGGACGAGGAGTTACTAAATGATGCTTACGAAACGACATTAAAGGGTCTAAAATTAGATGAGTTTAATAAGGAACTATACTACTTAGCGGGGACCTTGGCTCATAAATGTAATCTAGATGTGGAAAGTGAAAAACACATTCGAGAAGCAGTTAATCTCGATATGGATTATAAGGAAGCAGTTCTGTTTTTAATAGAACTGTTAAAATTGAAGGACAAGCCGGAAGAAATTATCGAGTTAATTCGTATGGTCAAAGAATATGGTGGTGACGATCCTTTATACGACTGGGAAATTGCACGTGCCTATATTGAAATTGAATCCTATAATGATGCATTAAATCACTATAAGGAAGCATATAATAGCTTACAACATGATAATGACTTCTTAAAAGAATACGGATACTTCTTAGTTGAAGAAGGGAAATCTTTAGAGGCGATTAAGGTATTCACTACCTATTTAGAGCAAGACCCACAGGACGATGAAATCATGGAATACGTTAATCGTTTGAAGCAAATGTAATATGGTGAAGGGGAGGAGGTAATAAACGCTATGCAAGCACCTGTTTCAGTAAAGGATAAAAAGAAGTTTTTACAATGGTTCCTCAATAATTATCAATTAAAAAAACGGGAAAGTGTATGGATTCTGAACTACTTAATTAATCATCAAGAAATATTAGAAAATGTTCACTTTGTTCATGACGCTAAATTCTGTGTTAGAAGTGTTATTATTACCAGTCAATGTTCCAAAGAAGTCCCATTCCGCTTTTACAAAAATCATTTAGTAACCACAGACGCTGAAAAGGCATTTCACGATATTCGTCTCAATCAACATGAGTCATTATATATTCAATTAAATTTTAATCAGTCAAATCAAAATCATCTATATGCTTCCGTATTAGAAGAAAATCCTTTTGTTCCAGATGAATATTTAATTACCCAGCAAGACAAAGATAATGCTAAATTACTGCTGGAACATTCACTTTTTGAATTTCGAAAAAAGCAATTGTTAGAGAAAATTGATCGGAGCTTAGATGAACAAGATAAAGACCAATTTAACAAATTAGTAAAAGAACTTAGAATCCTGGAGTTGAAAATGCTTAGTCAACCTACTTTGCAAGAGCAATAGGTTGATTTTTTTTGTTTGCAACAGTATATTAACTTGGGAATCATAAAAATATTAAATTTAGTAAATACTTAAAAAGGTGGCTACATACATGCAATGGACAAAAAAGGATATGGAGCTCTATGTTGGCTCAAAAGAATATATTGATACTGCTATCATTCCAATTATTCCGTTTCAAGTATCACAAGAAGCGTCTTTTGGAAAAAGTACTTCCAAAAGAGAAAGCTTATCTATCTTTGCGACGGAAATTGAAAAAGAGCTGTCAGGTAGAGTACTTTTAATTCCTAACTATTATTATTTAGAATTTGGTGATAAGGAACAAGAAGCGAAGCGACTAAATGAGTGGTGTGAGGAAATTAAGAAACAACCGTTTGAGCATGTGTTCATCTTAACCTTCGATGCTAGTTGGAAGCGTTATGAAAAAAATTTAGAGGCTCATCTCTTATGGGTTCCTGGGGTTCAAATTGATGAGACAAATTCTGCTAATATGCTGCAATTAATAAGGGGACAAGTTCCAGATGTCATCGATCTTATACGCAGTTATTGGTAAACGTAATAAAATTATGAAATCTTTCAGAACATAGATGGATATGTATTGACCGAGCAGTAAGTTTGCGCTATCATGATATTGTCCTAGTAATATGATTAAAATTATTGTCCGTGATTATTGTGAAGAGGGGGGAAAATCATGAGCGAAGAAAAGCAACAAGTGTCCCGTCGTCAATTTCTGAATTATACACTAACTGGTGTTGGAGGATTTATGGCTGCTGGTTTGCTTGCACCTATGCTCAGAATGGCAATTGACCCAGTTTTACAGCCACCAAGTGAAGGTGACTTTGTAAACGTCGGTCTTGCTGTTGAAGATATTACAACAACACCTCAACGTGTCGATTGGCAAATTGAACAAGTAGATGGATGGTATGAGTCACAACCAACAAGAACAGCGTGGGTTTATAAAGATGATAGCGGAAACATTGTAGCACTTTCCCCAATATGTACACATCTAGGCTGTGTTGTATCGTGGGAGGGAAATGAAAGTTATCCGGATCAATTCTTTTGCCCATGTCATGATGGTCGCTACACCAAGGATGGTGTGAATGTTCCAGGAACACCACCGACAGCGCCATTAGCATTGTATGAACAAAAAGTGGAAAATGGAATGCTATACTTAGGTAAAGCAATATCTAGGAAGGAGGCGTAATCATTTATGCTACAAAAGATTTATGACTGGATTGATGAGCGTATTGATATTACGCCAATCTGGCGGGATATTGCAGACCATGAAGTACCAGAACATGTTAACCCTGCCCATCATTTTTCTGCATTTGTATATTGTTTTGGTGGTTTAACATTCTTCGTGGTTGTTATTCAAATTTTATCAGGTATGTTCTTAACCATGTATTACGTACCAGATATTGAAAACGCTTGGAAATCTGTATATTACTTACAAACTGAAGTTGCACATGGTCAAATTGTACGTGGCATGCACCACTGGGGTGCTAGTGTCGTTATCGTAATGCTTTTATTACATACTTTAAGGGTGTTCTTCCAAGGAGCATATAAAAAACCTCGTGAATTAAACTGGATGGTAGGGGTACTTATCTTCTTCGTTATGCTAGGTTTAGGATTCACAGGATATCTATTACCTTGGGATAACAAAGCATACTTTGCTACACAAGTAGGATTGGAGATGGCCGAGCAAGTTCCGCTCATAGGTGGCGATCTAAAAGCATTACTTGCGGGTGATGAAGACATTGTAGGAGCTCAAACACTGACTCGTTTCTTTGCGATTCATGTATTCTTCCTACCAGCTGCATTATTTGCACTTATGGGAGCTCACTTTATCTTAATCCGTAGACAAGGTATTTCTGGACCACTATAAAAAGGAGGGGAAGGCTATGCATAAGGGAAAAGGAATGAAATTTGTCGGAGATTCTCGTGTACCGGCAGAGCGTAGAGCATCACAAATACCTAAAGATTATTCTGAGTATCCTGGAAGAACAGAAGCTTTTTGGCCCAACTTCTTATTAAAAGAGTGGTTAGTAGGTGCAGTATTTTTAGTTGGATTTTTATGTCTTACATTAGCACATCCATCTCCACTAGAAGGAATGGCTGATCCAACGAATGCAGCATATATACCTTTACCAGACTGGTACTTCTTGTTCTTGTATGAATTACTTAAATATGAATTCGCTAGTGGACCGTATGTACTACTTGGTATGATTGGAATACCTGGTCTTGCATTCGGGGCACTTCTTCTAGCACCATTCTTAGATAATGGTCCAGGACGTAGACCACATCAACGGCCAATAGCTGTTATTATGATGTTACTTGCTTTAGTATCTGTGGTATGGTTAACCTACACTTCTGCATCTCATGTTGATTGGGAAGAGCGTGCAGAAATGAATAAACCAATTCCACCTACTGATGTTGAAATAGATACGTCACATGAAGGCTATGCGGCTTATGAATCAAGCTGTTTACAGTGTCATGGTGATGCATTAGAAGGTAGTTCTGCAGCACCAGCGCTTATTGGTACTGAACATACAGCAGATGAAATTGCTACTATCGCAAAAGAAGGTATTGGTGGCATGCCTGCTGGTATGTTTACTGGTACGGATGAAGAGCTTGAACAATTGGTTGATTTTATTATATCAGTCAATGAGCAGGCGGCAGAATAATCATTGTTTAGAAAAGCACCTTTGCCAACATGGTAAAGGTGCTTTTGATTTCTAAGGAGGAGAACTATATTTACATGTTAAAAGCGATATTGCTAGATAAGCGCTACCTTGTTTTATTATTTATCATTAATTTAATTGGTACAATCTATGGATTTTATTGGTATCGCTCCCAGCTAGCAATTACACCACCAATTTTCCTAATATTTGTTCCAGATAGTCCGACCGCAAGTTTATTCTTTACGATATTTTTATTGTTTTTTATCTTTAAAAAGCATTTTCCATTAATTGAAGCTTTGGCGATTATTACATTGTTCAAATATGGAATCTGGGCTGTAGTGATGAACCTTTTAACATTATGGTTGAATGGGGACTTAGCACCAAGTGGTTATATGTTAATGGTATCTCATGCAGCTATGGCAATCCAAGGATTACTATATGCCCCGTATTATAAAATAAGGTTTATACACATTGTTATTGCAGCTATTTGGACTTTACATAATGATATAATTGATTATGTATTTGGAATGATGCCCATTTATTCTACGCTAACTGAGCATATGGATAAAATAGGCTATTTTACATTTTGGCTCAGTATTGTATCCATTTGGATTGCTTACAAGTTAACTATTAAAGATAAGCCAAGCCCTGTAAGTTATAACAGCTAATGAAGTGACATACATTTATAGAGATACTCATGAAAAAGGGTGATCTCTATGAAAAAGAATCGATCAATAAAAGTGATGATGTGGATTATCATAGGGATAGTGTTTTTTTTTCTGATGGAGATGCTTTGGAGTGATGTTATACTAGCCACCACGGATAATGAAAAAGGTGAGGATAATCTTCTCCCCTTTTATTGGTTACTGCTAATTGTTGGTGGAACTATAGTATGTACATTATCCTATGTTAGTTGGAGAAAATATCAAGGTGAGAAGAAGGAGAAGCAGCATAGAGATAACGACAAATTAATTGACTAAATCTGACCATTTGACTAAAATTGACTATAGAGATACATTAACTTAATGGAGGAATGTGCCATGACTCTTGGAACCTATTTAATCTATATAGCCCTTCTTATGATTATCCCACTTTGGGCACAATCAAAGGTCAAAAGTACGTATAATAAGTACTCTAAAGTAGCTACATCATCTATGATGACAGGTGCTCAAGTGGCACGTAAAATTCTTAATGATAATGGGCTTTATGATGTTGAAATTCATGAGACAAAAGGAACACTAACCGATCATTATGATCCAAGGAAGAAAGCTGTTTTTCTTTCAAGTGGTATTTATCACGGGCAATCCATGGCTTCATCAGCTGTAGCTGCTCACGAAGTAGGACACGCCATTCAAGATGCAGAGTCCTATGCATTTTTACGATTTAGAAGTGCTTTGGTACCGGTAGCCAATTTTGGCTCTAATGCTGCGATCTTTTTAATTATTGCTGGATTATTCTTTTCTCCAACACTTGCTATAGTCGGTGTTATATTCTTTGCTGCTGCGGTGTTATTCCAATTAGTAACATTACCGGTAGAATTCGATGCCTCGAATCGTGCAATGGCGCAATTAGTATCTACTGGGGTCATTCGAAATAATGAAGAACGTGATACGAAGAAGGTATTAAATGCTGCGGCTATGACATATGTAGCTGCTGCATTAGTAGCAGTTGCGGAATTAATCCGCTTTATATTAATGATTGTAGCAAGTAACCAAGATTAAGCAATTCATTAAACAAGATAGGGAATAACATTAAAAGATCCGGACCATGTTGACTTCTTTCAGGAGAATTCGCATTCGTTCGGATTTTTTATTATTCATTGGATCTTTGGTAAAGGAAGGGTTTTTGCTCCTTATAAATAAGCAGGCGAGAGCGTGTATTCATTTGCTCTCGCCCCTATGTTTTTATCCGTTACGTTCTGTTGTAAAGCCATTATTCCTTCGTTACGTCATTCGAGTTACTTAATCATTAATTGGATTTTTATTTTCGTCTAATGTGAATCCTTCCCCCAAGACATCGTGAACAGTACCAACTGCGACGAACGCTTGTGGATCAATTGCATTAATAATGCTTTTTAATTTTACAATTTCATTTCTACCGACAACACAATATAATACATCTCTTTTTTCGCCTGTAAAGCTACCTCGTCCATCTAAAACGGTTACGCCACGGTCCATATCGCGCATGATTTTCTTAGCAATGGCATCACTCTTAGAGGAGATAATAGTTGCTCCACGAGCAGAGTAGGCACCTTCCTGAATAAAATCAATGACTCGTGCACCTACATATACCGCAACTAATGTATACATTCCTTGATCCAGTTCAAGAATGGTAAAAATGGAGGTAACGATTACGACAAAGTCAAATACAAACATGGTTTTTCCCATGCTCCAACCTATGTATTTATGTACAATTCGTGCAATAATATCGACACCGCCAGTAGTTCCGCCATATCGAAATACAATTCCTAGTCCTACTCCGATAAAGACACCAGCAAATAACGAAACAAGAAACATATCTTGTTCTAAATGAATTTCATATTCGTAATATTGGAAAATGCTTAAGAATAAAGAAACAGATAAAGTCCCAATAATGGTGTAAAAAAGTGTATTTCGACCGAGATATTTCCAACCAATAAGGAGGATTGGAATGTTCAGAACGATATTCGTAATTGCTGGATCCCATTTGAATGCGAAATATAAGATTAAGGTAATACCAGTAAAACCACCTTCACCAAGGTTATGCTGCATGTTAAAGTGAACGATTCCAAAAGAAAAAATAGCAGCACCAATTAAGATGAAAAGGATATTTTTCATTTTTAAGCCGAAAATCATTGTTGCACCTCCATTTATAAAAAGATTCGATAGAACACTTTTCCTATTATAATCAATTTAAATGGTTAGAACAATGCTTTCCCGTGCTAAATAATTTGTCAAAAATCATCGGATTCGCTAACATTAAAGAAAATGCTACTCGAAAAGGGGCAGATTATCATTCAAACTTCAGAAATTACTACAAAAGAAATGCAAAAAAGAGTGGATCAATACATTAGTCAATTTAAAGAGGGCTATTTTTCACCTTTAGCTTTAATGGCTAGATTAACGGAAGAGGTAGGAGAACTCGCTCGGGAAATGAATCATTATTACGGGGAGAAGCCGAAGAAATCTACTGAGAAAGAAAATACTGTGGAAGATGAATTAGGTGACATCTTATTTGTTATTGCATGTATGGCTAATTCATTAGATATTGACCTCTCGGACGCTTTTAACCGATCGATGACGAAATTCGAAACGAGAGATAAGGATAGATGGACGAAGAAGGAAGTACAACAGGAGGAACGAGAATGAGGAAAAATATAGTTATTGCTGGTCCTCGTGGGCGAATGGGGTCTGAAGCAGTACAAATGGTATTAGCAGAGCCAAGCTTTAATTTAGTTGCTTGCATTGATCATAAAGCTTCTTCCATACCATCACTAGCTGAGAAGGCTATTCCGGTATATCAAAACCCAGAGGAGTGCTTCTATGCAAAGGAAGTAGATGTATTAATAGATCTTACGGTTGCTGAAGCAAGCTATCATCATATTCTTATCGCTTTACAGCAAAATATACGCTGTGTAGTGGGTACGACTGGATTTACTAATGAGCAGTTAGAAGAGATGAAACAAGTAGCGAAAGAGAATAAAACTGGCATTATTATAGCTCCCAATTTTGCCATAGGAGCTATACTTATGATGCACTTTTCCAAAATAGCAGCGAAATATTTTCCAGACATCGAAATTATTGAAAAACATCATAATCAAAAGGTTGATGCGCCATCTGGAACCGCAATAAAAACTGCTGAAATGATAAAAAACGTACGTGAGAGTAAAGCACAAGGCCACCCTGATGAAGTAGAAATACTGAAAGGGGCAAGAGGAGCACAGGATGATGGTATCCACATACATAGTTTACGGTTACCAGGGCTCGTCGCACACCAGGAGGTCATTTTTGGAGGAGAGGGCCAAACATTAACGATTAAACATGATTCAATGAATAGAAAGTCCTTTATGGAAGGAATTAAATTATCCGTAAATCAGGTGTTTCACTTTGACGAACTAGTCTATGGTTTGGAAAATGTCCTAGATTTGGATTAATAACTGGAGGTAGTTTATGAATATTGCATTAGTAGCTCATGATAAGAAGAAACAAGCCATGATAAATTTTGCTTTAGCTTACAAACATGTGTTAGAAAAGCATCAATTATTTGCAACAGGGACGACTGGAAAGTTAATTACCGAGGAAACAGGCTTAGCCATTCATCGTTTTCTATCTGGCCCTTTAGGTGGAGATCAACAAATCGGAGCCATGATTGCGAATAATGAGATGGATATGGTTATATTCTTCCGTGATCCTTTAACCGCTCAGCCTCATGAACCAGATGTAAGTGCACTTATAAGGCTTTGTGATGTACATCAAATTCCACTTGCAACGAACTTAAGTTCAGCAGAGATATTTATACATGGATTAGAGCACGGTAGTCTTGATTGGCGAAAGATAATGAAAGGGAAAAAGGAATATTGAGGATGAAAAAAATAGGAATAACCTGTTACCCATCTGTAGGTGGATCAGGTGTGATTGCTACAGAATTAGGGATGCTCCTTGCCGAGCAGGGGCATGAAATACATTTTATAACGTCTAGTCTACCTTTTCGTTTAAACCGAGTAATTCCCAATATTTATTATCACGAGGTAGAAGTTGGTCATTATCCAGTATTTCAATATCCTCCTTATGACTTGGCATTAGCTACCAAAATGGCTGAAGTAATTGATCGTGAAGAACTGGATATTCTACACGTTCATTATGCCATGCCTCATGCAGTGTGTGCTATTTTAGCACGAGACATGGCTAAACGTGATGTGAAAATAGTAACTACATTACATGGAACAGATATAACGGTATTAGGGATTGATAATACGTTTAAGCGGATGATTAAATATGGAATTGAAAATTCTGATGCTGTAACAGCTGTATCTAAGGATTTAGCTAATCAGACTAAACATATGATCGAAACAGATAAAGAAATTTCCGTGATTTACAATTTTGTTAACGAGGAAGAGTACTATAAGCGAGATTTAGAAGAAATTAAGGCACAATATGGTATACAGGAAGATGAAAAGGTCATTATACATATTTCAAACTTTCGAAAAGTAAAGCGCCTAGAGGATACTGTAAACACATTTAAGCGAATAAGAGATGATATGAAAGCGAAGTTACTGCTAGTCGGAGATGGTCCAGAATATACTAATACATTTAATCTGGTGACAAGATTAGGTATTCAAGATGATGTGTTATTCCTAGGCAAACAAAAAAATATAAGTGATTTATTATCGATAGCAGATTTGAATTTATTACTTTCAGAAAAAGAAAGTTTTGGATTAGTATTAATAGAAGCAATGGCTTGCGAAGTAGCTTGTATTGGTACGAATGTTGGTGGGATACCAGAGGTTATTGTTCACGATGAAACAGGATATATTGTGGAGTTAGGCGACGTCGAGACAGCAGCTTACTATGCCAAACAATTATTAACTGATGAGTCATTACTAAAGCGTTTTTCTGAAAAAGCTCTTGAACGTGTTCGGAATCATTTCCATTCATCTATTATATTAAACCAGTACATGGACTTATATCATAAATTATTATCGAATTAGTAAATAGAGGTGTTTAGGAATAATGAAGGAACTAACAGAGCCTTTTCGAGAAGCGTTAGCTATTATTGAAAAGATAGAAGAAGCAGGTCACCAGGCATTCTTTGTTGGTGGCTGTGTTAGAGATTTTTTATTAAAACGACCAATTGGTGATGTTGATATTACAACCTCTGCAAAGCCTTTTGAAGTGCAGGCTATTTTTGATGAAGTAATCCCTGTAGGAATTCAGCATGGAACGGTCATCGTTAGACATCGTGGTGTTTCGTATGAGGTAACCACCTTTCGAGTGGAAGGAGAGTACTCAGACCAGCGCCATCCTGATTCTGTACAATTTATTGATAAGATTGACGAGGATTTAGCGAGAAGAGACTTTACCATTAATGCCCTTGCCATGGACAAGCATGGGCATATAATTGATTTGTTTCAAGGTCGAGAAGATATTGAGAAAGCATTAATTCGAGCTGTAGGAAATGGCCATGATCGATTCCAAGAAGATCCGCTTCGAATTCTACGAGCAATTCGCTTTTCCAGTCAACTAGGATTCCAAATAGAAGAAAACACTTTAAAAGCAATTATGGCTACGAAACAATCGATAACGGAACTTGCTGTTGAGCGAATAACCGTTGAGTTACAGAAGTTATTTGCTGGTGAGAATGTGAAAAACGCACTATCTTATATGGTAGAATTAAGGATAGACCAAGAGCTTCCAGTTCTGAAAGATTATCATCTCATTGCCAAGCTTGTCCCTATTATGCAACCACTGCATACATTAGCTGAAGTGCTCTGTATCATTCATCAGATGGAGCCTGAAGTAGACATAAGAACTATTGGCAAGAAATGGAAATGTTCTAATAAAATTCTAAGAGAAGCTTTTCAATTGAACCAAGCAGTAGAATATTATAAAGCTAACGGCTTAGATAATTGGTTAGTATATCAACTCCCACCAGATTATTACAACGCGTTCTATCGAATTACCGAGATAATGTTTCCAACTAAGATAGACAAGGATGAACTTTACAGATTAAAAAAACAATTAAACCTTACATCAAAAAAAGACCTAAATATCAATGGAAATGATATAATAAAATTATTTCCTACTGTTCCAAAAGGACCTTGGATTCAGGATAAACTGGAGAAACTAGAAAGATTAGTTGTTCTAGGAGAATTACAAAACAACAAAACGATATTAAAGGATTGGCTAAAATGGAATCCACCCGAGCAAAAATAATTAATTTATTATCCAGTAACCAGGATAGCTATATATCTGGACAAGAGATTTCAAATCAGCTCCAAATTTCCCGCAGTGCAATTTGGAAGCATATAAAGGAATTGGAAAAAGATGGCTATGTTGTTGAGGGAATTCGTAACAAAGGCTATCGGATTATTCAATCACCAAATAAAGTAAGTGAAAATACCGTACAATGGGGATTGAACACAACCTGGTTAGGCAAAACAATTATTCATAAGGAATCCACTACTTCTACCCAGCATATTGCCCATGATTTAGCTACGAATCTTGCAGACCATGGGACAGTCGTAATTGCAGATGAACAAACTGCTGGGAAGGGAAGGTTAAGTAGAGCATGGTACAGTTCGAGGAACAAAGGGATATGGATGAGTATTATTTTAAGGCCATCTATCCCACCATATTTAGCTCCTCAATTGACTTTACTTACGGCAACCGTATTAGCTGACGTATTGAAGAAAGAATTGAAGCTTAATCCAAAAATTAAATGGCCAAATGATATTATATTACAAGATAAAAAAACTTCTGGTATTCTAACGGAGATGCAAGCAGAACAAGACCGTATCCAATATGTAGTTATTGGCATCGGAATTAATGTGAATCACGAACCGGATGACCTTGCGGAAGATATTCAATCGAAAGCAACATCATTAAAGATAGAAACTAGTAAGTCATGGAATATGACAGAATTAATTCAACAAATCTTATTATACTTCGAAAAGACGTATGAAGATTTCCTCGATAAAGGATTTTCAGTAATTAAGGAAAAGTGGGAAAGCTATGGTTATCGAATCGGAGAGGTTACTAGCATTAAGACGTTCCATGATGTTCAAAGAGCAGTATTAACAGGAATTGCCGAGGACGGGGCATTATTAGCGAAGTATGAGGATGGCACGATTAAGAAGGTATATTCTGGAGAAATTGATTGGTTTGGTAATACATAAGGCATGGTAGGGGAGGTGTCTCTTAGGTAGGTTTTCCTTTTAACCTGAGATACCTCTTCAACTTGTGATGAAGAAAAAAAGGAATAAAGTTTAAACGATACGATGAAGTACATTATATTAAATGACATATAAAGGTGGTGAGGGAATGAATCGATTTGTTGTCTTGGATTTAGAAACAACAGGAAACTCTAGTGCAAACCAAGATAAAATTATCGAAGTGGGTATCGTTGTAATTGAAGATGATCAAATCACGGATGAATTTTCAACGATGTTATACCCAGAAAAATCGATACCACCCTTTATTACAAAGCTAACGGGAATTAAAGATGAAGATGTAAAGGATGCACCATCTTTTACAGAAATGGCGGACACGATAACGACTTTACTAGAAAACAGTTACCTAATCGCTCATAATGTCCCATTTGATATGGGATTCTTAAATTCAGAACTAACGTCTATTGGTAAACCTAGATTACGAAATCCTGTACTGGATACGGTGGAATTAACTAGAATTCTGTTACCACAGGCACCTGGCTTTAAGTTAGGACAGTTGGCGGATTATTTAAATATTAAACATGATAATCCGCATCGTGCATTATCAGATGCTTATGTCACAGCAAAGCTCTTCCTTATCTTAAAGGAAAAGATATCTACCTTACCATATGAAACATTACAGCATCTTTTAAAAATCGAAAAATCATTAAAGTCCGATTTATATGACATTCTAAACAAACAATTGGAACAAGTTGCCTTTAAGCCTGAGGAAACGGATTATATTAGTTATAAGGGACTTGCTTTCCGTAATAATATTCCTATGAAGCGTGAAAAAGTAATGATCACGACTTCCTTTGGCGAGTATTTAGATTCTATCTATGAAGAGAATGGTTCAATGGAATCAGCGATTAAGCAGTACGAAAAAAGAGATGGACAACGAATCATGTCTGAGGACATTTATGATTCATTCCAGGGAAAAAAACACGCTCTTATTGAAGCGGAGACCGGTACAGGAAAGTCATTAGCCTATTTGATACCAGCTATTTATGAAGCGGTAAAAACAAATAAGAAAATAGTGATTAGTACGTATACGACACAGCTGCAATCACAGCTATTAGAAGAAGAAATTCCTTTGGTGAAAAAGCTACTATCATTTCCATTTAAAGTGGCGTTATTAAAAGGAAAGCAGCATTATATTAGTATTGAAAAATTCATTCATGAATTGTATTCCTCTGAGCAGGATAACTATGATATTGCCTTAACGAAAGCCATGATTCTCGTCTGGTTATTGGAAACTGAAACAGGTGATATAGATGAATTACACTTGCCTTCCCATGGCCAACTATTTTATAGACGAATCTCTGCTGATACGGAAGGACAAGCGGATCCTTCTTCACCATGGTTTAAATATTCCTATTACCAGAAAGCACGGAGAAAAGCTCAATTAGCAGATATTATTATTACGAATCATGCATTATTATGTACCGATATATTTAATGAGTATCAGTTTTTACCAAAATACGATAAAGTCATCATTGATGAGGCACATCACTTAGAAGAGACCGCTTCAAAACACTATGGTTTAAAGCTTGATTATGTTAATATGCAACATGTAATCAACCAAATTGGATCCTTTGGGGAAGGGAAATGGATAGATAAGCTTGCCACTAGTCATGACGAGATTAAAGAGGCCGTTTCCTCTGAACGCTGGAATGATTTAGTTAGCTTAACCAAGTATGAATTAGATGATTTGTTCCGTTCGATCTTTCAATATGTGTTACACCTAGAAGGAACGAAGAAGGTATTAAGTGATGTCGGCCGAATTCAGTATCGGTATGAAGAAAGAAAAGAGAAAGCAGTGAGATGGAATCCAATTAAAGAGATGGCTACAAGGGTTATCTTTTACATTCGGGATTTAATCCATTACCTTACTATCATAAGCCAACAATTGAGTGACAAGGAAGCAAAGGATGAAACAGAGCATCGTATTGAATTACTTCAGTCCTTTATTGATGGGATAGAACAATTATTCTTACTTGATAATGATTCTGTTGCCGTGAAATGGATAGAAATTGAAGCATATGGTGCTAAAAATGCGGTTTATTTATATAGTGAACCAGTTAATGTATCCGCTGTGCTTCAAGAACAATTTTTTGCTGTAAAAGAAAGTGCTATTTTAACCAGCGCTACTTTAACGATGAAAAATTCGTTTAGTTTCATTCAAAAACGGCTAGGAATACCAAATAATCGGCTTTATTCGAAAAAAATACCCTCTCCTTTTTCTTATGAAGATCAAGTTCGTGTGATGGTTCCGAACGATTTTCCAGAGTGGAATTATAGTAATTCGGACGATTTTGTTACGGCAACTTGTGAGGCTATCCTATCCCTTGCAGAAATCACCAGTGGTAGGATGCTGGTACTATTCACATCGTATGATATGCTTAAAAAATCGTATTATTTAATGAAAGAATCCATGGAAAATGATAAGTTTGTACTTATTGCCCAAGGTATTTCAAGTGGTAGTAGAGAAAGATTAAAAAAGAACTTCCAAACATTCGATCAATCAATCCTACTAGGAACAAGTTCATTTTGGGAGGGTGTCGATATTCCAGGTGATGATCTATCGTGTTTAGTGATAGTAAGATTGCCATTTCAACCTCCTAATCACCCTGTATATGAGGCAAAGGCGCAAGATATGAAGAAAACTGGTGGAAATGCATTTTATGATTTAGCACTTCCAAATGCGGTTATCCGTTTTAAACAAGGGTTCGGAAGGCTTATTCGTTCAAATAATGATAGAGGGATTGTATTTGTGTGTGATGCGAGAATGATAAGATCGTCCTATGGGAAGTATTTCACGGAATCCATTCCAAAAGTACCGATTGCCTTTGATTCAACAACCGAATTAATGAAAAAAGCAAGAGAATGGTTTTAACCATTAATTTTCAATACGGCACAGTATCACGTTGTTTTCCTCATTCTGTAATGTTTTGACATAAAAAAAACTGATGCGAGGGGCATCAGTTCAATGAGATGGTATGGAGTTTAGAAGTTTTTTGGTTGAAATAAATAAAATCAAAACAAAAATCGGGAAATGCTTGGTATAATGGATGTGTTTCATCTTATTTAAGTTCAACGTAATTATAGTATTAGCAGCATATAAGCAACTATGATTAGTAATAATTGATAAGAATAGAAGCAATTTGATAGGTATAGGAATTTGGAGGGTAAATGATATGGAAAGAAATAAAAGAATTCAGCCACGTATTAGAAATTTGAAGGTAGTAACAAACGTAGGTAACATATGCGAAGAAATAATATAAGTGCTCCCTCCTGGACAAAATGGGTTATTTTCGCATTGATCATTGTTGTTGTTGCTATTCTTATCTTTTTAACGGTCTTATATAACAATATAGAAAAAAGTAAAACGAATGGGTTTGAACATGCTGAAAAACGAGTAATTGAGGAAACAGAAGTAATCGAAGTAGTGGAAACGATGCGATATCACGGGGATACACTCCATTATATCGTCACTGGTACTACTGAAGATAATCAAAGTTTAATGGTATTTATTCCTGATGACGAAGAGGATGAATTAACCACCATTAATGAGGATGAGATTATTCCAGTTGAATCCATTCGTCAAAGCTGGCAACAAACATGTACCAATTGTGAGTTCATTAAAATTGTTCCGGCAATTACCGATCATAATCCATTATGGGAGATTACCTACTACGATGAAGCGGGACGATATGTGATGGATTATGTGTCTATGTTTGATGGCTCAAAGTATGAAGAATTTCGCTTTAAAAAAATGTTTGATTAAGTGAGGGAATTGCAAAATGGAGATTGCAAACAGAGTAAAAACATTAACCCCATCGTCAACCTTAGCTATTACAGCAAAGGCGAGGGAATTAAAAAATAATGGTTTTGACGTTATCGGACTTGGTGCAGGTGAACCAGATTTTAATACACCAGCATATATTATTCAAGCTGCAAAAGATGCAATGGATCAAGGCATGACGAAGTACACACCTGCTGGTGGTATTAATGAATTAAAGCAAGCTATAATGAAGAAATTAAAACAGGATAACGAGCTTGATTATCAAATGAACGAAATCATTGTTACTTCAGGTGCTAAGCATGCTTTATATACGCTTTTTCAAGTGATTTTAAATGAAGGTGATGAAGTCATTGTTCCAGCGCCGTATTGGGTAAGCTATCCAGAACAAATTAAACTAGCTGGTGGAAAACCAGTTATTGTAGATGGCTTAGAAGAAAATGATTTTAAAATTACACCAGAACAATTGGAAGCAGCAATATCGGATTGTACAAAAGCGGTCATTATAAATTCTCCAAGTAATCCAACAGGGATGATGTATAGTGAAGATGAGCTGAAAGCGTTAGGAGAAATCTGCTTAAAGCATAATATTTTTATCATTTCTGATGAAATTTATGAGAAATTAATCTACACAGAAGATAAGCATGTATCTATTGCACAACTTTCTTCTGCATTAAAAGCGCAGACTATCGTGATTAATGGCCTATCGAAATCACATGCGATGACTGGATGGAGAATCGGCTATGCTGCAGGTCCAGAAGTAATTATAAAGGCAATGACTAATTTAGCATCGCATTCAACATCTAATCCAACTTCAATTACACAATATGCTTCGTTAGCAGCATATCAAGCAGAAGAGGATCCAACTATTGAAATGCGTAAAGTATTTGCAGAAAGACTCGATGCGTTATATGATTTAATCGTTACTATTCCAGGAGTGACCTGTAAAAAGCCTCAGGGAGCATTCTATTTATTTCCAAATGTATCCGAAGCTGCTAAATTAAATGGCTTTGATTCTGTGGATGACTGGGTAACAGCATTACTGGAAGAGGAAAAGATTGCTGTAGTACCTGGTTCAGGCTTTGGAGCACCTAATTACATGCGTTTATCTTATGCAATCGAAATAGAGCAATTAATTGAAGCTGCTCATCGAATTAAACGATTTGTAGAAAAACATCAATAATAGATATTCACATGACGAAGCAAATTTTTTACTAATGGAGGTTATTTCGTTGAAAACAACAATCGCACAAGTACCCAAACATGAGGGGAAATCAGTAACAATCGGAGCATGGCTTGCCAATAAGCGCTCTAGTGGTAAAATTGCATTCTTACAATTACGGGATGGCACAGGATTTATGCAAGCTGTTGTTGCCAAAAGTGATGTGAGTGAAGAAACATTTCAGCTTGCAAAAAGCTTAACACAGGAATCTTCTATTTATGTTACTGGTACTATTGTAGAAGATACTCGCTCCCCATTCGGTTATGAAATGCAAGTTTCCGATATTGAATTGATTCATGAATCGGTTGATTATCCTATTACACCGAAGGAGCATGGAACAGAATTTTTAATGGATCATCGCCATCTATGGTTACGTTCTAAAAGACAACATGCTGTAATGAAAATAAGAAATGAGATTATTCGTTCTACATATGAATTCTTTAATGATAACGGATATATCAAGATTGATCCGCCAATTTTAACAGGATCCTCTGCAGAGGGTACAACGGAATTATTCCATACTAAATACTTTGATGAAGATGCTTACCTATCTCAAAGTGGGCAATTATATATGGAAGCTGCTGCAATGGCCTTTGGAAAAGTGTTTTCATTCGGACCTACTTTCCGTGCAGAGAAGTCTAAAACTCGCCGTCATTTGATTGAATTCTGGATGATCGAACCAGAAATGGCATTTGTAGACCATGAAGAAAGCCTAGTAATCCAAGAAAATTATGTTAGCCATATCGTTCAATCTGTATTGCAAAACTGTAAATTAGAGTTAGATATTCTTGAGAGAGATACTTCGAAGCTTGAAAAAGTAAAAGCTCCATTCCCACGTATTTCCTATGATGATGCGATTGCGTTATTAAAGGAGAAGGGCTTTACAGACATTGAGTGGGGCGAGGATTTCGGTGCACCTCATGAGACTGCAATTGCTGAGAGCTTTGATAAACCAGTATTTATTACGAATTATCCAGCAGAAATTAAAGCATTCTATATGAAACCAGATCCAAATCGTGAGGAAGTAGTTCTTTGTGCAGATTTAATTGCTCCAGAAGGATACGGTGAAATTATAGGTGGATCCCAACGAATTGATGACTTAGAGCTAATGAAAAAACGTTACGAAGACCATGGCTTAACAGGGCCAGCTTATCAATGGTACTTGGAATTAAGACAATACGGAAGTGTACCACACTCTGGATTCGGTTTAGGTTTAGAGCGTACAGTTGCTTGGCTTTCAGGAGTAGAGCATGTTCGTGAGACAATTCCATTCCCAAGATTGTTAAATCGTTTGTACCCATAAAAAACTAAATGTGGCTGTTCCAATTAGGGACAGCCACATTTATATGTACATCCAATTCATGCTATACTTAATATGAGGTGCACTATATGAAAAAAAACATGTTGATTCAGGATATTATGAATAATCAAATAAGCATACCGAGCGAATTATTGCTCTCTTATAAAACATTAGGGCTTAATGAGACCGATTTAACCGTTATATTACACATCCATCGATTTATTTTACAGGGCAACGATTTTCCTACTATACATGAGATATCGGATTATTTGACTGTGGACGATAATGAATGCTCGAAGATTCTCCGAAAGCTAATTCAACGGAATCTCTTGAAGATTGAGCGTTCAGAGAATAGTCAAAATCAGTTAAGCGAATCCTATTCACTTGAGCCATTATGGGAAAAAATATACCAGCCTGTAAAGGATGAGAAGAAAGACAATGATGACGGCACATTATTTATTTTGTTTGAACAGGAATTTGGTAGGCCGCTTTCACCATTTGAAATAGAGACGATTAATGTTTGGTTGGATGAGGACAAGATCTCACCAGCATTGATTAAGGCAGCACTACGAGAGTCTGTGTTAATGGCTAAGTTAAATTTTAAATATATGGACCGAATTCTTAGAGAATGGCAAAAGAAAGGGATTCATACAGTTGAACAAGCTCGTCAGGCCTCCAAGCGATTCCATGATAATCAGACCACCAAACAAAGTAATGTAAATAATTCAAAAAGAGATACATCATTTTATTATAATTGGCTAGAGGGAGAGGACTAATGTTAAACAAGAAACAAATTCGATTCTGTTTAGACGAAATAGGTAAGATGTTTCCAGATGCAGAATGTGAATTAACCCATAGTAATCCATTTGAACTTGTAATAGCAGTCTTATTATCAGCGCAATGTACAGATGCACTAGTAAACAAGGTTACAAAGGATCTTTTTCAAAAGTATAAAACACCTGAGGATTATTTAGCCGTACCACTTGAAGAACTACAGCATGACATCCGGTCTATCGGATTGTATCGTAATAAGGCAAAAAACATTCAGAAGCTTTGCACTGTATTACTCAAGGAATATGGTGGGGAAGTACCAAGGTCAAAAGATGAGCTAGTAAAATTAGCGGGGGTTGGTCGAAAAACGGCTAATGTCGTTGCATCTGTTGCCTTTGGTGAACCGGCTATTGCTGTAGACACTCATGTAGAGCGGGTTTCCAAACGATTAGGTATTTGTCGCTGGAAGGATTCCGTCATTGAAGTAGAGGAAACGTTAATGAAAAAGGTACCAAAGGATGAATGGAGTGTGACCCACCATCGGTTAATCTTTTTTGGACGTTACCATTGCAAGGCGAAAAATCCGAATTGTCCAGAATGTCCCTTACTAGAGGTATGTAGAGAAGGGCAAAAGAGAATGAAAAAACGAGAAACAATTTAAAAAAGCTGTCACGATAAACTGTGACAGCTTTTTTAGTTATATCAACTATTCTTCTCCATTGTCTTCATCGCCCTGATTGTCAGAATTAGGGTTAGATACTTCATCTGCTTCATCTTCTGGATCTGGATTATTATCATCATTTCCAGGAATTTCAACAGAAGTACTACGGGTTTCCCCTCGGGATCCTTCATTAGCTCCTCTTTGGCCAATCGCTGTTACATGTATGGTGTAAACTTGACCAGGAGTGAAGTTTCCACTAATTTCAATTCCTTTTGATTCTACCATCTGGGTACCACCTTGTGCACCTTCCACTACAACTTCGAAAGCAGCCGGTGGTCCATCATAGCCCCAATTTACATCGATAATGGATTTTGCTGGGTCATATACAGCAGTAAGACCACTTACAGCATTGATAGGAGTATTTTCTTCCTCTTCTTCCTCATTATCTAGCTGAATCTTAACAGATTGTGGTTCACTGCGAATTTCTTCATTATCTTTACTTTTTACTACAACTTGAATCGTATATTCAGCACCAGGTGTTACTTGGCTGATTTCTAATTGTTTCTCTTCCGTAGAGGAGAGGACTTGCATGTCTCCACCGTTTACACTAGCTGAGACTTCAAAGTTAACTTCTTCATCAGAATCATAATTCCAAGTGACTAAAATAGAATTATTATCTTCTTTGTATTCCGCTTTTAATCCTTTAACTGGATCAAGCATATCAAATCGCTCGGAAGTCTTTTTAGGCTCTGTACCCTTCACAAATAACTCCGTAACAATTTCAGAGCTAGGTGTATATTCACTAGGTAGGGCAGCAGGATTTGATCCTTTTTCCACTTTTACTTCTACGACTGAATCAGGTTTTACAAAATCAGCTGTCTCCACATTCTCGTGGACTTTTGTCATAAGCTGCTTAAACAGATTATGTGCCACTAATTTTTCATCATTCATTGTGCGGTTAGACTCGTCATATCCGACCCATATTGCAGTTGTATAGTTCGTAGTGTAACCAGCAATCCATGAGTCCTTTGTACCTTCCACATCTTTTAAGTTGGTAGTACCTGTTTTAGCTGCAATAGGTAAACCTGAAATTCGAGCCGGTCCACCAGAAGAACCTTGTGCTAAGGCAGTTTTTAGCATGTCAGAGATCATATAAGCTGTATAATCAGACATGGCAACTTCTGGTTCTGGCGCTAAGTTAATTGTTCGATCATCTGGGTAGACTACTTTCGAAACGGCAAAAGGCTCGTATCGTATACCTTCATTACCAAATGCTTGGTAAGCTCCTGCTAATTGTAGTGGGTTAACATTGGTATCGGCACCACCAATTGCATCCGTTAATTGTGGGCGACCATTTGCAAATTCAATCCCCAGGTTATTAGCAAATTTTTGCGAGTTATCATAGCCAACTTCTTCTAATACTTTTACTGCTGGAACATTGAGTGATTCTTGTAAAGCATAGCGAGCTGTCATCCAGCCTTGATATGCTCTGTTCCAATTTCGAATTGCTTGGTCCGTTCCTGCAATTTCGTATGGCTTATCATCATTAATTTGATGATAAGTAGACATTTTATTGTATTCAATGGCTGGGCCATAAGCTACGATAGGCTTAAAGGTAGAACCAGCTTGGCTACCACCTTGAATTGCGTAGTTCCAGCCATTCTGATAATTGCGGTCCCCACCAATTGCACGAATTGCTCCCGTCTTTGTATCAAGTAACACTAGTCCAGCATGTAAGTCTTCGTTAGGGAAGGCAACTGGATTACTTTCTGAATCTGATAATAACAGATCTACATAGTCTTGAGCGTTCTTATCTAGGGTGGTGTGAATTTGTAGACCATCAGAATAAATATCGGCACCATCTAATTTTTCGTGTACTTCTTTTTCTACTTGTTGAAGGAAGGCATCGTATGGATTCGATACTTCTTTCTTTTCAACTAGTAGGGAAGGGATATCCACTTTCATTGCTTCGTCAGCTTCTTCTTGTGTTATTTTGTCATGACGAACCATTAGTTTAAGTACAGTTTCCATTCTTTCTTTCGTTAGATCCGGATTTTTAAATGGATCATAAGCAGACGGTCTTTGCGGTAGCCCTGCTAAAATAGCTGCTTCTGCTATGGTTAGCTCATGTAAATCGGTTTTGCCAAAATAAGTTTCAGCAGCTTTAGCTACACCATAAGCACCAGATCCATAATAGATTTTATTTAAATACATCTCTAAAATCTGTTCTTTCGAATAATCTTTTTCTAGCTGTAAGGCGAGCCATTGTTCTTGTACTTTAAGTTTGATTTCTTTATCTGGTGTTAAGAAAGATCTTTCTACTACTTGCTGTGTAATGGTACTTGCACCTTCAGAACCAAATCCATGGCGGATGTTCGCTATAATAGCACCACCAATCCTTCTTAAGTCGATCCCAGAATGCTCAAAAAATCTAGCATCCTCAGTCGCAGTCACGGCATCGATTAATATATCAGGTAAGTCGTCATACGAGATTTTTGTCCGTTTATATTCTCCAAGATCGGCGATGATTTCACCATTCATATCATAGACCTTTGAAGAAAGTGGATCTGATAATTTTGATGCATCAATTTCTGGTGCTGTGGCAATATAATAAGTAAATAAACCAGCTACACCTATGCCGATTGCAAGAAAAATAATAAGTAATGCTAATAATATCTTTTTCCATAATGGTTTCTTTTTTGATTTTTTTTGTTTTCTTCGCGCAGTGCGAGTTTGGCTTTTTTCTGCCATTTCTCACTACCTCCAATCTAAAAATAAAGTTGATCAATAATCGAAAGGTAATCAACTCTAGTTTGGTATTTAAAAGGAATGAAGTGTCCTCTTTGCTTAATTTGCGTGTATGGTATTGATTTTCTACCATCGGTTTCCTTTTCATACCAAAAGGCTAATAATTCTTTTGCTTCTAACAGATATGTTTCATCGTGATGTGCAAATCGGATAATCATAAAACATATGCCGCCGTGTTTAATAATTGATTCCATATGATGAATCTGATGTTCATGCACATTGGCTAGCGGAAATGAATGTTTATTTTTCGTTTCTTTGGCCTCAAAGTCTACGTAATGATTTCGGTATAATCCGTTATAATCAGTTGTTGATGCTTGTTTGAAATACGCTTCGGTAATGACAGCTGCACTACGCTTAGGATAGTTAACTTTTACGATTTGAATGGGCGTAGGTTTCTTGTGAATGATAGCAAGATCCATGTCCAAATAATATTGATTCGTTTGGTTTATATCCTCTTCCAGCGTCATCCCTCTATTGGAGAAGGTTTGATTAGTCGTTTTACTTCTTATATTGGATAGTGACCGTTTTCCATTTGGATAATTCACGGCTTTCCCCCCTAGCATAAACAGTATCATATCAGAAAAACTCCTGCATTGTAACTTTTAAGTTAAAAATAGATCAAAATATCACATATAGGGCAGGGCATATATATGAAAAAACGGGAGTACCTCTATTATATAATAAATAGAACGAATAAGCATAATCTAGACAACATATCACGTACTAAAGCATACCAAGAATTTTACTTGAAATATCCAGAAGTAAAATGGGCATTAGTTGCTAGTATTGTATCGAGAAATGCTGGATGGAATATGACTGATTTGTATTTACCTCCGTATAAAAACATGCTTGGAAGTAAGGAATTGCAAAACTTATTCATGACCTATGAACGGGCAAATTGGCTGATTTTTTCCGATGCTTACCCACAATTATTAGCGTATGAGTTATTTATGAAGCATGGGCATTCATTAGTAGATATCTTAAAGGAATTTCATGTGTCTGATTTTATGATTCATGAATGGGAAATATTTAGAAAAACAAACAATAAAGAACGATTGATGCTGGCACTTATTATAAATGAGCAAAATGTTATACAACGTCCCGTTATTACGCAGCCGTATTTTAAAAGAAGCGTATTCTTCCGTCTTCCATATTGGCTACAAAATAATTTAATGCTTAATGCTGTCTTACTTCCTACTAGAGGAGGAAGTCTGTATGGATGTTATGTTCACGGGTTTACTAATGTAACCAATCGAATCACACTCGGTAAAAAGTTAGCCTCACAAATATTCCATCCTGAAGTTTATTCTGGCTTGATGGATTTTATAGTAACGGTCGAACATACTGGCTCAAGAAGAGATTATGAAAGTCTCTACAACATTTCACTTCCAAAGAGTCCAGTGTTAAGACTTGTTTATCCTATAATCAATCACCAAGATAGTATTCGTCGGGATTGGTTTTATTTAGGGGGCACTAAAAAGAAGTGGTTTGAACCAGTAACAGTTGAACCAAAGGAAATAGGGGGTTCCTTTTATTTAAAACGAAAGCTATTGTATGGTTACTATCATATAAAATCCTTGATGCAGTAGCGAAGTACATGGAAAATTATATCGATATTTAAGTAGGGTATGTTAGGGTGTCATTTCAATTATGCGTTTTCATGCATAACTTTGTGATGAGAAGGTGCTGAGACACAAGTTTACCTTAGCAATACCGAATAACATAGACTTTATTTTTTTCGGCGCTACTAAGGTATTATGAGGTTGCACAACTTACAAATTTCATTGTGTCTCAGCCTTGTTTATCAAAAAAAGTCTTCTTTTGTTATGTTGATGGGCGATTAGGGCCGTTTAATTTCTTATCACCAGTTTTTAATGATTTCCCATTCTCATTTTCTTTTTGTTTGTTTTTATGGTTGTCTTTCATCAGATAACCTCCTTTACTAATAGTTTGTCTAATTAATGAAAAAAAATGAGTATCCTCACTAGTTTTGTACGATTACTTCTAGTTTTGTCGAACAGGAAGGAGTCAGCTTAATCTTAACGAATAGTAAAGGTAAGAGACTAAATTCGTGAGGTGATAATAATGGGACTAGCACTAGTGAAAGTTACAGAAGTTAGTGGCGCTTGCCGAAAAGATTTTGAGACAGCATTGTTACAACTTGGGGATATTACGCGAAAGGTAGAGCAACGTTTAACTATAAGCGTAAATAACTCAATAGAGCAACATTATGAAGAACAACTATATGAATATGAACAGGTTAAACTAACAATCCATTCGTTACTAAAACAATGAATTATTGTATCGATTTAATATGATAAGCTTGGTTTAATGCCTAAATTTGCTAAACATGATATGGTATAGGTAAGAACGGATGAATAGAGGCGTAACCATGCGATTAATTGAGTATACAAATCAACTTAAACAAGAATTAGTGAAACTGAAAGATATATTTGAACAAACAGATCCTCCAGAAGACAGGAAGGATAAAGTTTATTTTGAAATGGTACGGGAGAAGACTTTGCCTGTATACGTGCTTTTAGAGAAATGGGAAGCACTTGCATTAGAAGTGATCAAAGCGAGTAAGATAAGTGTACACCCAAATCAAATTGTATCCACACGAGAAAATATGGAACTATTAATAATGCATAGTTACTATGTGGATGTTCGACGTAGGCGATATATGGAATTACACCAGTCTGTCCTATACGTATTGGATCAATTGATACGAGCTTTGGACTAACTGCCTTTATCTTTACAATTCTGACAACTTTTAATATAATTAGCTTCCACACACCGAGAGGGGGAAAGGTAATGTCTAAAAATGAACTGATAGAAAAAGCAATAGAAATTAGAAAAAGGGCATATGTCCCATATTCGAATTTTGCTGTTGGTGCTGCGCTTTTAACAAAATCAGGAAAAGTATATACTGGATGTAATATTGAAAACGCAGCATACCCAGTTTCTTTATGTGCTGAAAGAGTTGCAATATTCAAGGCAATTTCTGAAGGAGAAACTGAATTTGTTGAGATGGCTGTTGTTGCCGATACGGAAAGACCGGTACCGCCATGTGGTTCCTGTCGCCAAGTGATGAGTGAATTTTTTGCTGGAGAGATGAAGGTACACCTAACTAATCTACATGACAATACGATGACAGTTAAGGTGGATGAATTACTTCCATTCTCCTTCCAAAAAACAGATATGGAAAAATAATACATAGTAACATGACAATAAATACCGGTATTTTTGTACTGAAAAATAGCGGAAGTTGTGGTAAATTAAAGTAAGAAGCGGATTGTCCTGCTTCTTACTTTTTTGCTATAATAAAATACGAACGATATACATATAGTAAAATAACTTGTTTTACAGTTAATAGTTGATACTAATAAATTTAGATGATTACATTAGATGGGGTGAAGAAGCCATGCAAAATCGTGTTCAATTAAGTGGAAAAGATATTCTTGAAAAAGATTTCAAAACAGCAATGCGCGGATATAACCAAGAAGAAGTAGATGAATTTCTAGACGTTGTTATTCAAGATTATGAGGCATTTGGTCAGGAAATAGATCGCCTAAAACAAGAAATCCAACGATTGAAAAAAAATAGTGAAGGACAAGTAAGAACAAGATCGACTAATCCAGTCCCTCAACAAGTTAATTATGATGTACTAAAACGTCTTTCTAATTTAGAAAAAGCTGTATTTGGTAGTAAGTACGCAAACGCTGATTCATAAATCCAATCATTACCAGTGAAATTAGTTTAGGAATATGGTAAGATAGATTTTAGCGATAAATTGAATACTCATGTAATCGCTGCACGTTTGTGCAGAGGAAAGTCCATGCTCACACAAACTGCGATGTTTGTAGTGTTCGTGCTTGACGAATTCATAAGTCAAGGTAGTCTTTAAAGGCTAACGGCAGGTGAAGTTCCTAAGTCGCAAGATATGGAATGATAGCCTTGAAAGTGCCACAGTGACGGAGCTAAAGTGGAAACACTTTAGGTGGAACGAGGTAAACCCCACGAGTGAGCAACCCAAATTATGGTAGGGGCATCCTTTATTAGGGAAATGAACCGAACGAGGGACAGGTAATTCCTGTAGATAGATGATTACAACCGGAGTACGAGGCTGACCACCGCTTGGAGTACAATGGTACAGAACATGGCTTATCGAGTATTCAATGGTCTTACATATGATTTTTCCAATAACCTTTCTGCATCGTGCGGAGAGGTTATTTTATGTATATAGTAAATTTGTGGTAAACTAACGTTACGTTTACTCTAACAATGAAGGGATTTTGTAAATGGCAAAGCATATTAAATTAATCGCAACAGCTGCTATGGGACTAGAATCGGTAGTAGCAGAAGAAGTACGGAAGCTTGGTTATGAAGTAGAAGTTGATAATGGGAAAGTAATTTTTGAAGCTCCAATCTCAGCCATTCCAAGGTGTAATCTTTGGCTTAGAACGGCTGATAGGGTCAAGATAGTTGTAGGTGAATTCAAAGCGACTACGTTTGATGAACTTTTTGAAGGTACGAAGGCATTGGCCTGGGAAGAGTATGTAAGTGAGGATGGTCAGTTTCCTGTATCCGGTAAATCGGTTAAATCAGCACTCTATAGTGTTCCAGACTGTCAGAAGATAGTGAAGAAAGCTATTGCAGAACGTTTGAAACGAAAGTATGGAATGGCATCCAAAATGCCAGAAACTGGTGCAATGTATAAAGTAGAAGTATCGTTATTAAAGGATATGGCGTTATTAACAATTGATACGTCCGGAGTAGGATTACATAAAAGAGGGTATCGTGTTGGACAAGGGGAAGCACCATTAAAAGAAACAATGGCAGCTGCATTGGTTTTACTTACAAACTGGCGTCCGGAATTCCCGTTAATTGATCCTTTTTGTGGATCTGGAACGATACCTATTGAAGCAGCTTTGATTGGTCAAAATATTGCCCCAGGATTTAATAGAGAATTTGCTGCGGAGGAATGGGAATTTATTCGCAATAAGTATTGGGATGAAGCCTTTCAGGAAGCAGAAGATTTAGCCAACTATGATCAAAAGCTAGACATCATCGGAAGTGATATCGATCATAAAATGATTGAGATTTCGAAGGCGAACAGTTTAGAAGCAGGCTTAGGTGAATTAGTAACCTGGAAACAAATGCAAGTAAGCGACTTAACTATTCGTAATGAAAATGGTTATATTATCGCCAATCCGCCTTATGGTCAACGTATTGGTGATCAGGAAGCAGTACAAAAGATGTATCAGGATTTGGGGAATATTATGAAGAATCATCCATCCTGGAGTGTATATGTTTTAACAGCTCTTGAAGCATTTGAAAAGCATTACGGAGCAAAAGCTACTAAAAAACGAAAGCTATTTAATGGATTTATTAAGACCGATTACTATCAATACTTCGGGAAAAAAGTATAGGGGGAAGTATAATGGCAACTATTTCGGAAATGGAAAAGGAATTTAAAGATTATTTGAAGGAAATAAACGCTATGCGTGAGGCAGTAACGTTAATCCAATGGGATTTACGTACGAAGATCCCCAAAAAAGGTGTGGAGCAGCGATCAGAAGTAGTAGGCTATCTATCGCAAAAAATACATCAAATGCAAGTTTCCGATAAAATGAAGGCTTTCATTGACGCATTAAAGGATAATACGGAAGATGAAATTATTCAAAAGTCAATACTCGAATGCCTCGATACCTATGAGAAGAATCGAAAAATACCAGAAGATGAGTATAGAGAGTATGTTATGCTTCAATCCAAATCGGAAGCAGTATGGCAAGAGGCGAGAAATAAAGCTGATTTCTCTTTATTTCAACCGTACTTAGAGAAGCTAGTAGCATATAACATCAAGTTTGCGAATTACTGGGGCTATAAAGAAAATATTTATGATGCTTTATTAAATAATTATGAACCAGGTGTAACAGTGAAAACGTTAGATGAGGTATTTCCAAAAGTGCGCAAATCACTTTCGGACCTACTTCAAAAGATACAGCAAAGTTCCGTCAAGCCTAATACTGATTTATTAACGGCACATTTTCCTAAACAAGCTCAAGAAGCATTTTCTGTAGAAATATTAAATCGTATGGGGTACGATTTTGATGCTGGTCGATTAGACGATACGATTCATCCTTTTGAAATTACTATCAACTTAAATGATGTTCGAATTACTACTCGATATGATGAACAGGATTTCCGTATGGCTGTTTTTGGAATTATTCATGAAGCAGGACATGCATTATATGAGCAAAATATTGATAAACGATTAGAAGGTACCCCACTTGCGTCTGGAACTTCAATGGGTATTCATGAATCACAGTCCTTATTCTGGGAAAACTTTTTAGGCAGAAATAATGTGTTCTGGGAATCCCATTATGACGTATTTAAAAAGTATGCACCAAAGCATTTTGCACAAGTAGATTTACATGATTTTTATCAAGCGGTTAATGAAGTTAAACCATCTTTCATTCGAATAGAGGCGGATGAATTAACATACCCACTTCATATCATGATACGATATGAATTAGAAAAAGCGTTAATTAACGGAGAGATTGAGGTCAAAGACTTACCGCAATTATGGAATGAGAAAATGGTGGAGTACCTAGGAGTTGAACCACCAACAGATAAAGAAGGGGTACTGCAAGACATTCACTGGGCAGGTGGAGACTTCGGTTATTTCCCTTCGTATGCTTTAGGGTATATGTATGCAGCACAATTTAAGGATAAAATGAGTGAATCGATTCAGATAGATGAGGTTATTAAATCAGGAGATTTTGCTCCAATCCGTAAGTGGCTTACTGAGAATATCCATCAGTATGGTAAAATGAAAAAACCACTAGATATCTTAAAAGATGTTACTGGAGAGG
Source organism: Ornithinibacillus proteolyticus (assembly GCF_039581225.1). Taxonomy (NCBI): domain Bacteria; kingdom Bacillati; phylum Bacillota; class Bacilli; order Caryophanales; family Bacillaceae; genus Ornithinibacillus; species Ornithinibacillus proteolyticus. Next base: position 157,364 of record NZ_JBCPXV010000002.1, read on the forward strand.
GATTGAATCCAGACTATCTAATAAACTATTTAACAAGCAAATATCGTGATATTTATAAGCTATAAGTAATCTTGGTAGCCGGTATCTTTGTTGGGGTAATACATGGTAAGACTATGGAAAAAACAATAGCTGTTACAGATTTAGCCTACTAATCAAGAATTTTTCACTAATCATATGCTCCTTAATAAAAGAATTCCGTATCATTTAGATACAGAATTCTTTTATTAAGGCTACCAGTTCATTACTGAATAGAATTTATCTCCCTATTGGAAAATCAAATGGTACAGATCCTGCTGGTGAATGTTGAATAATATCAATAAAAGGTATCGTATATGCTGCAAGAATTAATACTACGGTAATACCAATCCATAATTTCCAATTTTCAAAGTAAGCAGGTGTAGCTTCAGCATTTTCTTCTTCTTCAGCAATTGGAAATTCTTCCTCACCCTTCGGAGCAAAGAATGTTAGTTTAATAAAAATGTAAACCATTAAAAGAATACCGACAAACAAGATCGTTCCACCAATTGCTTGAGCCATTTGGTATCCAATCCATTCTGTTACCTGGTCACCACCAGCATACTCAGAGTAAGAGGAGCGTCTAGGTCCACCTAATACTCCTTGTATATGCATGGCACCAGACATGATGAACATACCAACAGCCCAGACAATAGCTTGAATGATACCTAAACGATTAATCTTCGGTGTTAGTTTACGACCTCTTAGATGCGGAATTAACCAATAGCTAATTCCAAAGAAAGTAAGCATTACGGTGGTAGCAACAGTCAAATGGAAGTGACCTGTTACCCAAATCGTATTGTGAACTACTGCGTTCATTTGGTGTGAGGCGTTTATAATTCCACCAGCACCACCAGGAATAAAGGCGACCATTCCGATAAATGGAGCTAGGAAACGGACATCTTTCCAAGGTAACTTTTTTAACCAGCCAAATAAGCCTTTTGCCCCTTTACGACGACCAGTAATTTCGAATGTTGCAAACATGGAAAACGCGGTCATTAAACTTGGAATGACTACCATAAAGGTTAATACTACTTGAATGAACTTCCATGTTGGATCTATACCAGGTTCTGTTAACTGATGGTGAAATCCAACTGGGATCGAGAAGAATAGGAATAATACAAATGACATTCTAGCTAATGAATCACTAAATAATTTACCACCGATGATTTTAGGAATGATAGCATACCATGCCATATATGCTGGCAGTAACCAGAAATAGACTAATGGATGTCCAAAATACCAAAATAATGTTCTGCTTACTAACACATTAATGGTTTCTGCAAATCCAAGAGACCATGGGATAAACTGAATGAGTACTGCTACAGCAACACCTAATGATGCAATAAACCATAGAATGGTATTAATGGTAACCATAAAGGCAAGAAGTGGTGATTTTTCACCTGGATGTGCTTTTTTCCAAACAGCTAATTGATGCCAGTTGACAAAGCCAGCTATCCAGCTACCAACAACAACTAATGCAAGCCCAATATAGAATACTGGATGTGCTCGAAGTGGTGCATAGAATGTATAGAGTACACTTGCTTCACCAAGCAGAATCATGGTAGCTGTTAGAATCGTACCGATTACCATAATCCAAAAGGCAACCCATGCAATTTTACGTTGTTTATCTGAAATACCTACTGTTTTTCCCATTAAGGAAAAATGAAACCCGATAATAAAGTAGGTGGTTAAGACTAGCCCTAAAATGACACCATGTACGGTAAGTACTTGATAATAATCAATCCCAAATGGTAAGGTGAATTTTCCTGTACGTACGAAAACTTGTAGTAAGCCCATTAATCCACCTATAAATAATGAGATAAATGCAACAGATAGAAACGACATATAAAGTCTTGATTCAGGTTTAGATATAGGTAATGCCAGAGCGGAAGTTTGTTTATCGATTACTTTTTTTGCTAACTGCATTATTCATACACCTCCAAGGTGGCATACATTAGATGATGCCCAATTCCACAATACTCGTTACATACAATGGTATACGTACCCGGTTTGTTCATAACGGTTTCAAGACTACTTACATAACCTGGTTCAACCATCATGTTTACATTTGTGCCAGCAACATTAAAACCATGAACAACATCTTTTGTTGCTACCTGGAATAGAACCGTTGATCCTTTAGGAATCCGGATGTGTTTCACCGAATTTCCTTCCTCATCCTTTCCCAAGTCATAATAGAAGGCACTAGCAGCAATGTTTACGATATACTTATCATCGTCTACCTGTGTTAACCCTAGGTTTTCTGGTTTGAAGGCTTCATATGATTCAATATTGTTTGGGTCAATGGTAACGCCATGACTTTGTGGATGTGTTCCTTGCCAGAATGCGCCATAACCTAGCACGCTTAAGAATACAATTAGGGAACCAATTCCAAATGTTAACCAGATTTTTTCATACTTATGCAAATGCATCCTCATTCACACTCCTTTTCTTAGTTACCTCGAAATAAATAACGCAAATGCACCAATCCAACTGATGATGATAAATACACCTAATAGCATTACTGAAATGAAGGTACCTTTTAGTTCGGGCTTTTCTTTCTCAGATGCTTTTTTTGTTTCTTGATTTCGCATAAGAGATCCTCCCTTTTGATTTGTTAGTTATTACACCTTCATCATACACAAATTTCCAATACAGAAAATGCCAATCAGCTAACGTTCATCTTTTGTTCAATAGTGCCCTGGAATCCTTGGTATTACTGCGTTTTATAAGAAGAGAACGAAATGAATTGTGGCAGAAATATGTAAAAATAAGTAATAAATTATGAAAAGCGTAACAAACTAACTTCAAAAATGGCTTTTTAAAAGGTGAGACCATGACAATTATTTGTTCTGTTGGGAGAGCTATTCCAAAATATGAAATAGCTCAAAATCAAGTAAAAGATTTAGTACAGAAGATTTTTCAGTACTCAGAAAGGGAAGTAACGAGACTTTTACCAGTATTTGATAATGCTTCGATCCAATCTAGACAATTTGTAGTAGAGGAGGATTGGTTTTTAACGGATCACAGCTTTGAAGAACGTAATGGCTTATACCAGCAATATGCGATTGATTATGCTACTCAAGCAATGGATGATTGCTTACAGCGTGCTAATCTGACAGAGGCGATATCCTATGAAGATATCGATTTACTTTCATTTGTATCTAGTACCGGTGTTTCTACTCCTTCTGTGGATGCCTATTTGATGAACAAACGTCCATTTCGCCCTAATATAGACCGAATGCCTCTTTGGGGACTAGGGTGTGCTGGTGGAGCGATTGGATTATCTAGGGTGTTTAATTGGCTGAAGGCCAATCCAAGTAAAGTCGCTATGCTTGTCACTTGTGAGCTGTGTAGTCTTACATTTCAAAAAACAGATAATAAGAAAAGTAACTTAGTTGGAACAGCTTTATTTGGAGATGGGATTAGTGCTGTATTACTCATTGGAGAAAAGTCTCCGTTTCGCAATAAGCTGAATAAGCCCTTACCGGTTATTCAATCTTATAGCTCGTATACCGCGAAGAATTCTACAGATGTAATGGGGTGGAAGGTAGTTAATACAGGATTTGAAGTTATTTTTTCAAAGAGTATTCCTACGCTAGTAAACACCGTTTGGAAGCCTCATATGGAAATGTTTTTACAGGATACGGGTTTACAGATAGAGGATATTCATAGTGTTATCGCACATCCTGGAGGAAAGAAGGTAATCGAAGCCATGATAAACGCATTACATATTCCGAAAGAGAGATTGAAATATACGTATAAGATACTAGAAGATCATGGCAATATGTCCTCCTCCACGGTGCTCTATGTTTTACGAGAATGGTTACAGCAGGATATGATACCTGGAAATAAAGGCATTGTCTGTGCATTAGGGCCTGGTTTTAGTTCTGAAATATTATTACTGGAGTGGGATGAATAATGGCATTATGGATGTGGATGTTAATTATATTTATCATTGGACAACGATTAGTAGAATTAGTTATTGCTAAACAAAATGAGAAATGGATGAAGGCAAGAGGGGGAATAGAAACAGGAAGTGCACATTACAAATGGTTTATTTATTTACATATTCTGTTTTTTATAAGCGTCTTTTTAGAAACATCGATGAAATTGGTTAATCAGGAGGTTGTCTTTAGTTATTTCTATTTTTTCGTATTTTTATTGGCACAGTTAGCTAGGTTTTGGTGCATCTATTCTCTTGGGCGATTTTGGAACACTAAAATCATTGTTATGCCTCGAGTGGCCTTAATTAAAAAGGGTCCTTATAAATATATGAAGCATCCGAATTACGTTATTGTAGCTGTTGAACTCTTTGTGATTCCGATGTTATTTGGTGCGTATCTAAGTGCAATTGTATTCCCAATCCTCCATGTGTTGTTATTAAGGATTAGAATTCCAGCAGAGGAAAAAGCATTAACCTCGATACCAAAACTATAAAAAAACGGTAATCAACGTTGATTACCGTTTTTCATTATATAGGTTTTTTATTTTTTAACTACGTTAGCTGCTTGTGGACCACGTTCACCTTCAACGATTTCGAAGGAAACTTCTTGGCCTTCTTCTAATGTCTTAAAGCCTTCACCTTGGATAGCTGAATAGTGAACGAATACATCGTTCCCACCTTCAACAGAAATGAAACCATAGCCTTTTTCTGCGTTAAACCATTTTACTACTCCGTTTTCCATGTAAATAATCCTCCTAAAACCTTCACGTAATACGTGATAATACAAATCAGAAAAATGAGTATCAAAAAAGGCAGCTCTTAAAGAAAGATTGGATCATATCAACCCACTTCTTTCCATTCGAAGCTACCACTTTTAATGATCCATAAATCTTCATTGCTTGTGATAAATATAGCTTATTTTGATATGTCAGTCAAGTTGCAAATTGGTATATAATACGGAATAATCCAATCAGTCTGTTATTTGACTGACATTCATTGTATAATTATAGTATGTTGTTTATTAGCTGAATTATGTATTATATTATTTTTTTCTGGTCAGCAAAAAATGTTAAAAGGGGATAGGAAGAATGAAAATAAAGTCCGATATAGAAATCGCACAAGAAGCTACGTTAAAGCCGATACATAAGATTGCTGAAGAACTTAATTTATCCGATGAAGATTATGAACCATATGGCCATACAAAGGCTAAATTATCTGATCGGCTTTTGGCTAAATTAGCTGATAAACCGAATGGAAAAGTAATTTTAGTAACTGCCATTAGTCCGACACCAGCGGGAGAAGGGAAATCCACCGTTACTGTAGGTCTTGGACAAGCAATGAATAAGATTGGAAAAAAGACTGTCATTGCACTACGAGAGCCTTCACTTGGTCCGGTAATGGGAATTAAAGGTGGCGCAGCTGGTGGTGGATACTCCCAAGTACTTCCAATGGAAGATATAAATTTACATTTCACCGGTGACCTACATGCTATTACAAGTGCTAATAATGCTTTAGCAGCTATGATTGATAACCATATTCATCAGGGGAATGAATTAAATATTGACCCAAGAAGAATTGAATTTAAACGGGTTATGGACATGAATGACCGCGCCTTAAGACAAATTGTAGTTGGTCTTGGTGGACCGTTACGAGGAGTTCCTAGAGAGGATGGCTTCAATATAACGGTTGCTTCAGAGATTATGGCAATCCTATGTTTGTCTAACGATTTACAGGACCTAAAGAACCGAATTTCTAATATTGTTATTGGCTATACCTACGAAGAAGAGCCTGTTTATGCTCGAGATTTGAAGGTAGAGGGTGCTTTAACACTCCTTTTGAAGGATGCGATTAAGCCTAATTTAGTCCAAACAATCGAAAATACGCCAGCCATTATACATGGTGGCCCTTTTGCTAATATTGCACACGGATGTAATAGTATTATTGCTACAAAGACAGCAGCGAAATTAGGCGAATATGTAGTAACAGAAGCGGGATTTGGTGCAGATTTAGGAGCGGAAAAATTCCTTGACATTAAAACTAGAGCTGGAAATATTGAAACCGATGCAGTAGTGATTGTTGCGACAGTGCGGGCTTTAAAAATGCATGGTGGTGTGCCAAAGGATGAGCTTACAGTAGAAAATATTGACGCACTGAAGGCTGGTATGGAAAACCTTCAAAAGCATATTGAAACGATCCAGTACTTTGGCTTACCATTTGTGATTGCTATTAATCAATTTCCAACAGACACAACGAATGAAGTGGAATATATTAAAGCATGGTGTGAGGAAAGCAGCTATGAAGTAGCATTGACAGATGTATGGGCTCAGGGAGGAGAAGGTGGAATAGAACTCGCTGAAAAAGTTGTCCAAACGATTGCATCAAAAGAAAAACAGTTTAAGCATGTTTATGAGCTAGAGGATGCATTAGATACGAAAATCATTAAAATCGCTAAAACCGTATATGGTGCGGATGGCGTAGAATTTTCATCCAAAGCCAAAAAACAGCTTGCTTTCTTTGAAAAGCAAGGCTGGGGGAACTTACCGGTTTGTATGGCGAAAACACAGTATTCATTGTCGGATAACCCTGCATTACTTGGACGACCAACTGGCTTTACAATTACGATAAGAGAGTTCCGCCCTTCTATCGGAGCTGGATTTATTGTCGCATTAACCGGTGATATTATGACGATGCCAGGACTTCCAAAGAAACCAGCTGCCTTAAATATGGATGTAACAGAAGACGGTAAGATTGTAGGGCTATTCTAATGAACCAAAGTGAACAAATTTTAGCGATTCAAGCATATTGTCAAGACCTTTTTGGCAAAGATTCAACCGGACATGACTTTTTTCATTTAAAACGGGTAGCAAGACTTGCAAGTCAAATTACAAAACAAGAGAGTGCGAACACCTTTATCTGTGTATCAGGTGCTTGGCTTCATGATGTTGGAGACCATAAATTGTTCGATGACCCTGCAAGAGCCCTTAACGATATGGACAAATTCTTGACTTCCATACAGGTTTCTGAGGAGGATATTCTAGCCATTCATCAAGCAATAGAAAACATATCTTTCAGTAAAGGGAAAAAACCATCGTCCATAGAAGGAAAAATCATTCAAGACGCTGATCGAATAGATGCCATTGGTGCAATTGGTATTGCAAGAACGTTTGCATATGGTGGGGCGAAGGGAAGGCTAATGTATCATGATGTAGACAAACAGGATACATCATTACAGCATTTTTATGATAAAATTTTACATCTAAAGGATACGTTACATACAGATGCGGCTAAAAGACTAGCTGAGGAAAGACATGCATTTGTTGAAGCCTTTATCGAACAATTTCTCGAAGAATGGGGATAAACGGGAAGTAATTGTATCAAAAAAATGTAAGGAAGGAGAGCGAATACTGCTCTCCTTCCTTGATGTTTAGCCATCAATTCGCTTCGCACCTAAGTATCGGGTTTGCCAATAGGATTCGTCCATATTACTCACTTCCACACCATCTAAACTAGCATGGATAAATTGATTATTCCCTATATAAATTCCAGCATGAGACGGGCCAGGTTTATATGTCTCAAAGAAAACGATATCACCAACAGATAGTGAATTTACCGGAGTGGCAAAGTTCCAAATGTCACTTACTGTTCTCGGAATAGTGACATCATTTACGCTATAAACATATTGTATAAAGCCACTACAATCAAACCCACCAGGTGAACTACCACCCCAAACATAAGGAGTTCCGATATGCTCCTGAGCCGTTTGAATAATACCAGTATAATTAGCTGGGGCTGTAACATTTTTTACCTTTGTGTTGGTTTTTGTTACTGTTTCCGTTTCTGTTTCAGTATTTGCCACTGTTTCTGCTTCTGCACTAGCATTACTATTGGTTGCTTGTTGTCTTTCTTGGTCATACATGGTTTGAAGGGATTCTTGCGGTGCTTCATCAAGAAACTCAATATCATGTTTTTCTTCTGCAATTTCGATAGCCTGTTTTGTTAACGGGCCATACATTCCATCAATTTCACCTTCATAATAACCGAAGTACTGTAATGATTCCTGAATAATTTTAACATCCTCACTATGAAGGCCTGGATATACTTTATCGGATAATTTTTCTAGCCTTTTAATATGTCGTTCAATATCTACTTCAATCAGTGCAATAATCGTTTCTTTATCCGCTTGACCGGTAATCGTAATATTGTGATCCCGTTGAAACTTTTTAATGGCATGCTCGGTTAGAATGCCTAAATCTCCATCAACTTTATCATCATAATACGATAGCTCATTTAATTTATACTGTAAAATACGAACCGCTTCTCCGTGATCTCCATATTCTAATTGTTCCGCTTCTAATAATGTTCTATTTCCAATAATAGGATAGGCTCCTGCGTAAAGGGCAAATGGTTGACTCAGAACAAAGCTGTATAACAATGTATTCTTGGCTAAATTTTCAACCGTACTATTTAACATGCGTTAATACCCCTTTCGATTGGACTCTTGTTAACTAGTTTTATTGCAAATATATAGAAAATATGAATTACGATTATGTTACAAGATTATTATGGTACAATATAAAAAAAATGAAGTAGATATGGGGGAGCTCGTAATGATAACAGGAGAACAAGCTTATCTAGACTTATGTCAGCATATATTAACTAACGGTACAAAACGAGATGACCGAACCAAAACTGGTACATATTCCGTATTTGGTCACCAAATGCGATTTAATTTACAAGAAGGTTTTCCACTACTAACGACGAAAAGAGTTCCGTTTCGTCTAGTTGCAAGTGAATTATTATGGTTTATTAAAGGGGATACTAATATCCGTTATTTATTAGAAAATAATAACAATATATGGAATGAATGGGCTTTTAAAAAATGGGTAGAAAGTGATGAGTATACTGGCCCTGATATGACCGATTTTGGGAATCGCAGTCAGGTAGACCCTGCTTTTAATGAAGTTTATGAAGAACAAATGAATTATTTTAAACAAAAAGTATTAGAAGATGACCAATTCGCAGAAAAATATGGTGACCTTGGTTCTGTATATGGAAAGCAATGGAGAGCGTGGAAAACATCACAAAATGAAACGATTGATCAGATAAAAGAGGTAATTGAAGCCATTCGTACGAATCCAAATTCTCGTAGACATATCGTATCTGCTTGGAATCCGGAAGAGGTTCCAAATATGGCATTACCGCCTTGTCATACGCTATTTCAATTCTATGTAGCGGATAGTAAGCTATCTTGTCAACTTTACCAACGCAGTGCAGATGTATTTTTAGGAGTGCCGTTTAATATCGCTAGTTATGCATTATTAACCCATCTAATTGCACATGAAACAGGGCTTGAAGTTGGGGAGTTTGTTCATACACTAGGAGATGCTCATATTTATGGGAATCATGTAGAACAAGTAAAACTTCAATTAACTCGTGAGATGAAAGCAATGCCAAAGCTCAAATTGAACCAAGAAAAAGCGTCCATTTTTGATTTCGAACTTAGCGATTTTGAAATAATTGGTTATGAGCCACATCCTACCATTAAAGCGCCTATTGCGGTATAAGGAGGAATTTACTTGCTATCACTATTATTTGCAATGGACCGTAATCGTGTCATTGGTTCTAATAATGATTTGCCATGGCATCTACCGAATGATTTGAAATTTTTCAAGGAAACAACGACGGGCCATACGATTATCATGGGAAGAAAGACGTTCGATTCGATTGGACGAGCACTACCGAACCGGAGAAATATTGTGTTAAGCAGAAACAATATAACACTTCCTGAAGGTGTAGAATTAATTCACGATATGGACACGATTATCGAAATGAAGGAACAGAATCCTAATGAAGAGTTATTTGTCATTGGTGGCGGTGCTTTATTTAAAGACATCCTTCCATATGCAGACCGTATGTATGTGACTTTAATTGATCATGAATTTGAAGGGGATGTTTATTTTCCAGCCTTTTCAACCGATATGTGGAGAGAAACCTCTACTGTTAAAGGGGTAAAGGATGAGAAGAATCCGTATGATTATTACTTTATTCAGTATGATCGAATCCGTTAATTGGCATGGTGGTTGTTTATTCTACGGTTAACTGATAAAATAAAGATGGTTATCATGATGTAACCATCCTTGTTTTATGAACGTTTTGTGAGCGTTTCTTTTGATACATATATTTTGTAAGTGTTTTAAACTATAATGAAACTAATTTTGATAGAAGAAGGTGTCAATATGGGTCCTATTGGAATTCCAGGTTTAATTTTAATCCTAATTATTGCTTTAGTTATTTTTGGTCCAAAAAAACTACCTGAAATCGGAAAGGCCGCTGGTCAAACGTTAAAGGAGTTTAAGAAATCTGCAAAGGATTTAACGGAAGATGTAACGGAAGAAATTAAGGATGCAAAAGATCTTACGCAAGGTAAGGATAATAAATAAATTACTTGGAGTGAACAGTAATGAGTGGTATCGGTGTACCTGGTTTAATTTTAATTCTTATTGTTGCATTAGTCATCTTTGGTCCGTCGAAACTACCTGAAATCGGAAAGGCTTTTGGTAGTTCATTACGTGAGTTTCGCAATGCTGCAAAGGACATTGTTTCAGAGGATAACAAGCAAGAAAAGCCGGTTAACGAAGTAAATACAACGATTAAAAATGACTAACTAAAGGTGTAAGGTGGATAACCTTGCATCTTCTTTTCTGTTGTGATCTCTTTCTTTCCAGATCACGGTGAGGATTCCTAGTATACGTATATAGACAAGCTTTTATAACAAGTATTAGTATAATGAAATTTGATACAGCATTTGAACTCTTGGGGTGTTTTGTATGGCGCGTAAGAATAAAGAGAAAGAAATGAATTTTACTGGTCATCTAGCGGAGCTTAGAAATAGGTTAGTGGTAACTGCGCTCTTCTTTGTTGCGTTTTTTATTATAGGTTTTGTATATGTTAGAGATATTTATGGATTTTTTGAGAGTCATATTGACTTTAAACTAGCAGTAATTGGTTTAGGAGAAGTGTTTTGGGTGCAATTTACTATGGCTGGAATCGTTGCATTAGCTGCTACTCTTCCCATATTAGCTTTGCAGATTTGGTTGTTTATTAAGCCAGGGCTTACGCCGAAAGAAAGAAGAGCATCCTTAGCGTATATCCCAGTCATTTTCTTGCTTTTTGTTGGTGGACTAGTTGTTGGTTATATCATGTTTATCAATTTAATATTACCTTTCCTATTATCTCTAAATGATGGTATGTTTAATGAAATGTTTACGGTAGAAAAGTACTTTAAATTCGTCTTTCGCATTACATTACCATTTGCTATTATTTTTGAAATACCAATTATTGCAATGTTTTTAACTAGTATTGGCATTTTATCGCCAAACGCGATGCGAAAAATGAGAAAATATGCTTATTTTATTTTGATTATCGTTGCTGCGATGGTTACACCACCAGACTTTATTTTACCATTAATCGTTGCAATTCCGTTCTTTCTATTATATGAAATCAGTATTTACCTTTCTACTACGGTATATAGAAAGAAAGAGAAGAAGCATCGTGAATTTATGGAAGGCTAATTTATATTTGAGGTGTTTTATATGCGCTCGTTCTATCATTTTATGATGAGCTATCGTGGAAAAAAGAAGCCAGATGATGAAAGCAAACTGGCAGATTGGATGTTTCAGGATCATAATTTTCCGAGGCACTCTGATAGCTATGACGAAATTAGCGAGTATTTAGAATGGAATAGTCCATTCACCAATGCGATATCTGTATTTGACTCGCTGTGGGAAATATATGTAATAAAAGAAAAAGATTAAACTAGGGTCTGTCGATAAGACAGACCCATTACTATGATTGAATACGATATATATCGTTAAATGGAATAGCTAGTATTTCTTCGTTTAGATCCTTCAAGAGAACCTTTTGCTTTAGTTGATCCACCTTTTGAATCGTCCCACTAATCGCTACCATTTTCCCGTTTTGATAATACGTTAATGTAATAAGCTGATTGTCCTGATACGCCTCGATAATTTGATTGTTTATTAGCTCAAGCTCCTGCTCATCTAGCAGAGGCCGTTGGATGCGATTATCCTCACTCCATATAGTTTTTAGGAGTTCTACGTGCTCAGGGAGCATTAATGAAGTCCATTTGATAGATCCTCTATCATTCACGATTTTATCACCTCATCTTTATTATATACGAACATTTGTTTGTTTATCAAGGAAGCAATATACTGCAGAGTAACGAAACATGATAAAATAGAAGAAGAAATCACAAGGGGGAAAGTAGTATGAAAATAGTACACACCGCTGATTGGCATCTTGGAAAGATTGTGAATAGCGTTCATATGACAGAGGAACAAGCATATATTCTTGATCAGTTAGTCGACATCATTCGAACAGAGAAACCGGATGTGTTAGTAATTGCAGGCGATTTATATGATAGAGCTATTCCACCAAAGGAAGCCGTAGATCTATTAAATCGCGTATTAACAACCCTTGTAACGGACATAAAGATCCCAGTATTAGCGATTTCTGGTAATCATGATAGTCCAGAACGTTTAGAGTTCGGAACAGAATTATTTCGCTCACAAGGGCTTTATATTGAAACCAGACTAAGTAGAAGTCTTGAGCCTATTGTTATAGAAGACGAGCATGGTCCAGTTTACTTTCATCTAGTTCCTTACATTGAGCCTACCGAGGCTAGGGAGCTATTTAACGATGACACGATTCATTCCCATCAAACAGCAATGGAAGCCGTAACAAACTATATTAAAGAGCATCATGACATGAATGAACGTCACATATTTGTAGGACATGCTTTTGTAGCTGGTGGAATGGAGTCTGAATCAGAGGAGCGATTATCGATGATTGGTGGAACTCCATATGTCGATGCGAATTTGTTTCAAGACTTTGTTTATGTTGCGTTAGGACATTTGCATCAACCACAGCGTATTAAGCGAGATGAGGTAAGGTATAGTGGTTCGATTTTAAAATACTCCTTTTCCGAAGCTACTCATAAGAAGTCTGTCACCATCATTGAACTAGATGCGGATGGAACGTGTGAGTTAAAAGCTATTCCGTTAGTACCGAAGCATGATATGCGTATTGTAGAAGGACATTTTGAGGATCTTCTTACCAATCCACTAGAAAACAATGAGGATTACTTACACATCCGCCTGCTCGACAAGGGACAGATCATGGATCCGATGTACAAGTTAAGAAAAGTGTATCCGAATATTTTACGATTAGAGCGGGTTGGATTTTCTACAACAAAGAGCCTACTAGATTTACAACAAATTCGCCAACAGCAAACACAATCTCATACAGAGCTATTTGCTTCCTTTTATGAAGAGATTACTGGTGAAGCGATTGATGAGAAACGAATGGCATATATCGAAAGTACGATTTCGACTGTAATGGCAAAGGAAAGAGGGGAATAAAATGCGTGCAATCAAGTTAAGTGTGACTGCTTTCGGTCCCTATTTAGAAAAGCAAGTTATTGACTTTGAGTTGTTAGGTGATGAATCTATTTTTCTAATAACTGGCCCCACTGGTGCTGGAAAGACAACTGTGTTTGATGCGATTTGTTATGCTTTATATGGGAGAGCAAGTGGCTCTGACCGTGACCAAGACTCACTACGCAGCCATTTTGCAGCAATAGATGAGCCTACTGAAGTGGTATTCCAATTTGCCCTAAATAACTGCGTGTATGAGATTATACGTAATCCTAAGCAACAAAAGAAAAAAGAACGTGGCGATGGCTACACCGAAGAGCCAGCTAAGGCAATCTTGTATGAGATTGTCAATGGAGAAAAACAATTGCTATCCTCTCGTATTAAAGATGTCAATGAAACAATTGAAGAGAAGCTTGCATTTGATTATGAGCAGTTTCGTAAAATGGTACTAATTCCTCAAGGAGAATTTCGCAAGCTCATCTCAGAAAATAGTAGAGAACGTGAAGCCATTCTTCAGAAGATATTCCGTACCCATTTTTATGAAAAAATGACGGATGAATTAAAAATTCAAGCGAAAGAATTAGAAACTCAAATGAAAAAGCTAGAAGCGGATATGGAATATGAGCTATCTAAAATTGACTGGCAACATGTTGAAATAGAAGAGTCGGATACTAATGAGGTAAAACTAGATAAACTACGTCTGGAAATTGAAGAAACAGAAAATAGAGCGACTGAGCAAAACGAAGCAATAGGGAAGCAGCGGGAAAAGTTAAAACTTGTAGAGGATAAGCTCAGAAAAGCGAGCATCATTGAAGAGAAGTTTAAAGAACAACAAGCCCTCTTAGTAGAACAGCAACGGCTCGATCAGCAGAAAGCTACAATGGCAGAACAGAAAGCAAGGCTTCACCTTGCTAGAACCGCTCAGCAACTTGTCCCACTAGAAGAACAAGCCGCAGCAAGACAGGCAGAGTGGCAAAGACAAGCTAAACGCCTACAGGAGCAAGAAGCCAATCTAGCTCAGCTAAATAAAGAGTATGGGAGCGTGAAACAGAAATATGAAGAGGCGATAAGTAAGGAATCGGAACGCGAAACATTAAAAGAAGAAATTAAACGGGGAAAAGAACAGCTGCAGCTTGTGAATACGTATCTTGAGTTAACGAAGAAAATGGATAAGCTGGAGCAGAAGAAAATCCAAGCCAATGATAAACTAACGCAAACGCAAATGAACTTACAAAAATTAGAAGCTAAAATGAAAGAGTTAGAAACACAATTAGCAGAAGAGACGACATTAACTAAAGCGTATTATGAAACAAGAGATGCGTTAATAGAACAAGAGGATAGGAAGAAGAAATTAACGGAATATCAAATAGAAAGTCACAAGCTGATTGGTTTAAGGCAACAATATGCCACCGCTAAGCGAAAGTATCAAGAAAAACAAGAGCATATTAAGCATTTAAAGGCCAAGTACGATAAGCTACAATTAGCTCAAAATGAGCAATTTGCTGGATGGCTTGCCCATGAGTTAGTACCAGGTGAACCTTGTCCGGTTTGTGGGTCTACACATCATCCGAATAAAGCGGTACAAGATACATTCGAACATAACATGGAAGAGCTAGAAGAATTAAAAGCATTAATCCAGAAGCAGGAGCTAGAGTTTGATGCTGTGCAACAGGATTTTGTTAACCATAAAACGAATGGGCAAACACAGCGTTCTTACGTTGATAAGCTACAAGCTGAATTAGAAACGATTTTCCCTGGCTTTGCGAATGAACAAGTTCAAACTGTGGAAGCCAATGTAACGAATGAGATAGACAGTATCAAACGAAAATTAGAAGGAATAACCACTAAACTAAAGGAAATAAAAAGTATCCAAGACAAAAAAGTCACCTATCAGAATAAAGAAACTGAATTAAAACAAACATTTGATTTAATATCCAAGCATATGCAAGAGCTTAATGATGAGCTACTAAAAACCTCTGCAAAAGCGGAAGAATTAGTAAAACAATTACCAAACGAAGTGGAAGATCCGACAACATTTACTAACCTTGTAATCGAGAAAGAAAAACAGTATGAACATATGATGGTCGAATGGGAGCAATTAAAGTCTTCTTATGAGAAAATAAATGAGCTACGACAAAAACAAACGACCGTTTTAGAACAAGTTCAAGGATTTGAACAAGAAACAAACGATAGCTATCAACTGCAAAAGCAAAAGTTTCTTACTGCAATTTCCGAAAATGGATTCGCGAATATAGAAGAATACCATAAAGTAAAATTATCGCTTGAACAACAAAAACAACTAGAGACAGAAATAGAGACATACGAAGCTACAGTAAAGAGAATTCAATTTCGATTAGAGGAACTAAACGAACAGTTAGAAAAGGTGGAAAGAGTAAATTTAGAAGCGTTGGAAGCAGAGGCTAATCTATGCAAGGAAGAGCTACAACAAATGCAGGAAAGATTATTAACCATTCAATCCAAACAAAAGCATGATGAGGAAAGCGGACAACGACTAAAGACTATTATGCAAAATAATAAGGTGTTAGAAACCGATTATTATATAGTCGGATCATTAGCAGATTTATCAAGTGGAAATAATGCCTTACGTTTATCGTTTGAACGGTACGTATTAGCTTCTTTCTTAGATGAAATTTTACTACAAGCGAATGTGCGATTGGATCGTATGACAGATCATCGCTATCAACTAGTCCGAAGTGGCGAAGTGGCGAAGCGTGGTGCACAGAGTGGGCTCGATTTAGAAGTCATGGATCAACATACTGGGATTACACGATCAGTCAAAACCTTATCAGGTGGGGAAGGATTTAAAGCGGCACTAAGCTTAGCACTAGGATTAGCAGATGTCGTCCAAGCCCATGCTGGTGGTGTCCAACTTGATACATTATTTATCGATGAAGGATTTGGCACGTTAGATGAGATTTCCCTACAACAAGCAATTGACTGCTTAAAGGATCTCCAAGAAAGCAATCGATTACTCGGAATTATTTCTCATGTACCAGCTCTAAAGAGTGAAATTCATACGAAACTAGTTATCGAGCCTTCTCATAGGGGGTCTAAATTAGCTTTCCGTTTTGGAAATTAACCGGATTCTATTCAAAAAATGCGCTCTTTCGTCAAGAATCGTTCTAAATCGCATGATACATGTTGTTTCCTGCGGTTACCCGGGAAATACAGGCTCTTTTTTTATGATTCCTACTTGTGTGCCTACACGCTTTACGATTCAGTACGTACAATGAACTAGATATAACTATTGAAATGAGGGATGGCAATATGGTATTCCCACCGCAGAGACAATCAAGAGGCAATTTCCCTAGAAACGATTTTCCATTTCCGAACCCTGGTTATCGTCAAATGCCACCACGAAATAACCCGTTAGCAGGCTTAGTTCAGCAATTTTTAGGTAGGAGTGGGCCAAATGTTGGGCAAACACAGAACGTTGGCCAGATGGCTTCTAGAGGCGTAGAGGGTTTATCGAAGACATTAAATGGTGTGCAGCAAGTATTACGTGTAGTAGATACTGCTACACCATTAGTAAAACAGTATGGACCACTTGTTCGAAATTTGCCTGCTATGTATCGGATGATGAAAGCATTTAACTCGATGGAAAGTACGGATGCAGCAGAAGAAAGTAATGAGCTTGAAAGTCTTGAACGGGAGTCTATTTCTACTAATACCATTGATGAGGAGTCTCCTGTAAGACGATCGAGAGAAGGGCAATCCACACCAAAATTATTTATCTAATAAGGCAGTAAACTTGATTTTTCGATGAAAAAAGGAAAAAATGAATTATAGTAGCAGTTTATGGAGGTAGTAAATATGACAGATCAATTTGAAAAAGCCACTTTTGCAGGTGGATGCTTTTGGTGTATGGTAGAACCTTTTGACACTCGTCCTGGAATTAATCGGGTTGTTTCAGGATATACGGGAGGACATGTTGAAAATCCAACGTATGAACAAGTTTGTTCCAATACAACTGGACATGTAGAAGCGGTACAAATTACCTTTGATCCAGAAATCATGCCATATGAACAATTACTCGAGACTTTTTGGCAACAAATTGATCCAACTGATCCTGGAGGTCAATTTAATGATCGGGGAGAATCTTATCAGACTGCGATTTTCTATCACAATGATAAACAAAAAGAATTGGCGGAGAAATCGAAGCAGGTATTAGCTGAAAGTGGTAAGTTCTCCAAACCTATCGTTACGAAGATTCTTCCTGCCAAGCCTTTTTATGAAGCGGAGGAAAATCATCAAGATTACTATAAGAAGCAGTCCTTCCATTATCGCCTGTATAAAAAAGGCTCTGGCAGAGAGGATTTTCTAAAGAATACGTGGAAAATAGACAAATCTAACCTAAAGGAAAAGCTTACGCCACTTCAATATCACGTTACACAAGAAAAAGGGACTGAACGTCCGTTTGAAAATGAGTATTGGGATAATCAAGAAGAGGGAATATATGTAGATATTATTTCTGGTAAACCGTTATTTTCTTCAAGAGACCAATATGATGCTGGATGTGGTTGGCCAAGCTTTACGAAGCCAATCGATAGCTATGAAATCGTAGAGGAACTCGATACGTCACATGGCATGATTCGAACTGAAATTCGCAGTAAAACGGCTGATTCTCATTTGGGACATGTATTTGAAGATGGTCCTAGCGAACATGGGGGATTGCGTTATTGTATGAACTCTGCTGCAATGCGCTTCGTTCCGAAAGAGAAGATGGAAGAAGAAGGATATGGACATTTATTGAAATTATTTAATTAGAAACTGAGTTTACCATCATTGCATTATGTTACCTGAAGGAGGAAAATGACTTATGATGCATTTAAAATGGGAGAATAACCCAACAATCAAACAAATAGAATGTGTACATGCTAACGCAAAGAAATTCATTGTAGATAATAAGTTAACACCTGGGAAAGTATACGATGTGAAAAACGAGACAGAAGAGTTCTATTTTATTTTTGATGATAGTAATCGTATTGCAGGATTTCGTAAAGATTACTTTAAAGAAATGTAATTAGTCTTTGCGATAATGGCAGAATTGCTGCCATTGCTACATAAGTAGTTCAAAACAAACAAGAATGGAATCACAACTAATGGAGGTAATAAAATGAACGTTGTTACGTTAGTAGGAAGTATTAGAAAAGAATCATTGAACATGAAAATTGCGAAATTCATGCAGGATCGCTACAAAGATAAATTTAATATGCAGATTTTAAGTATTGATACACTACCATTTTATAATCAGGATGACGAAAATGATCCTCCACAAGTGGTGAAGGACTTTAAAAGAGAGATAGCGAATGCTGATGCTGTTATCATTGTTACGCCTGAGTATAACTGGTCGATTCCAGGAGTATTAAAGAATGCTCTAGATTGGGGTTCACGTGTGGAGAAAGTATTGGTAAATAAACCTGTATTTCCTCTAGGGGCTTCACAAGGAGTACTTGGAACAATTCGGGCACAACTTCATTTACGAGATATTTTATCCTCTACAGGTATTCAAGCAAGAATACTTCCACCAGGAGGAAATGAAGTGTTAATCAATTTAGCAGGACAAAAAGTAGACGTAGAGACGGATATTTTAACTGATCAAAAGACTATCGAATTTTTAGATAGCAAAATTGATACATTTATTGAATTTATTAATTCTTAATTTATAAAGGAAAAGAAGCTTACTCTTGCAGTTAAGCTTCTTTTTTACTTTAAATACATCTAATAAATCTAGCCATATTGTAAGACTAACGAATATGACATTTGGATTGGATTGCGTATTTAAAGGAAGTAGAACATGTAAGATATACTAGTCTGTCTTGTACATCTATCTCCATATTACCTCGCCTTAAAGAAATCGTATGAAAAAAATGAAAAAGGTGATTCTATTAGTAATTGCTTGAACAAAAAATTGAACTTCTGTAGTATAATTACTATAATATGGCATTTATTGAGGTTTATATTTTGTAAAAGGAGGTTCTTACATGGCATTTGTTATTACGTCGCCTTGTAAAACAGAAAAAGCAGGGGAATGTGTTGAAGTTTGTCCTGTTGATTGTATAGAAGAAGGCAAAGATATGTTTTTTATTGATCCAGATATTTGTATTGATTGTGGAGCTTGTGAAGCAGTTTGTCCAGTAGAAGCTATCTATATGGAAGATGAAGTTCCAGAAGAGGAAAGTGAATATATCCTATTAAATCGTAAATTCTTTGAAGATCGTTAATAGTAAAACCGCTATCCGTTTGGAATAGCGGTTTTTTATTTGATATCAAATGCTTTATAGTGTTGATGGGTTTCATTTACAGTTATCTGTACGTCATCAATTCGTATTAATGGATGAAAACCTTCTTTTAATTGTTTTATATAAGCTGTGATAGGTGCTTTTGTCCCTTCGATTTCCAATTCGACTCTACCATCTTCTAGATTTCTCACCCATCCCTTTAAATCATAGTCAATAGCCTTCTGTTTTGCTGCAAACCGAAATCCAACACCTTGAACACGTCCACTAACGATAATATGCACATTCATTTTAATCCTCCTTGATTTAACAAGAATACCATATAAATCCAATGATTATTGGGGATACTGATTATAGATATATTCATTATGACATATCAACTAAATCATGCATGGTAAGAAGGAGTGGTTTATACATGGCGCAATCAAAAGAATTACCTCAGTTTCCAGAGCCATTTTGGCGGGAAATAGATATACCTAATTATCCGAAATTAGAAGAAGGAATGAAAGTGGATGTTGGAATAGTAGGGGGAGGCATTGTTGGTATAACGGCAGCTTATTTACTTGCCAAGCAAAATGTAACGGTAGCTCTACTTGATGCAGGTAGAATTTTAAATGGAACTACCGGACATACTACTGCAAAAATCACAGCCCAACATGGCCTCATTTATGATGAGTTTATCCAACATTTTGGCGAAGAAAAGGCGAAATTATATTATGAAGCACAAATGGAAGTGAAAGAATTTGTAGAAGCTACAGCGAAGGAATTGGACATTAATTGTGACTTGGAAGAACAGGATGCGATTATTTATACAAATTTGGATGACTATGTGAATCAGTTAGAAACGGAGAAAAAAGCGTATGATACATTAGGGATTGATAGTGAATTAACGGATTCGATACCGCTAAAGGTGCAGCATAAAAAAGCATTGATTATGAAAAAGCAAGCGCAATTCCACCCACTGAAATTCTTAAGTGTACTGGCTAAAGAAGCGGTAAAACATGGTGCACAAATTTTTGAGAATACTACTGCAGTTGATGTGGAGTATAATAAGCATCCCGCAATCATTACGAGAGAGGGACATCGAGTTATTTGTGGCAATATATTTGTCGCTTCCCATTTTCCATTTTATGATGGACAAGGTTTCTACCCTGCTAGAATGTATGCAGAGAGAGCATATGTTTTAGCAATTAAATCGAAGAAGAACTATCCTGGTGGAATGTATATTACAGCTGAGGAGCCTACTCGTTCTCTACGATCTATTACGATAAATGGTGAGGAAGCTTGGCTTGTTATAGGGGATAATCATAAAACTGGCCAAGGTAAGTCCACAATCGAGCATTACAAAGCATTACAGGATTTTGCAGAAGCCCATATCGGTGTGGAAGAGATTTTATATCGCTGGTCCGCACAAGATTTAACCACACTCGATAAACTTCCGTATATAGGTAGAATTTCGGAGGAAGAAGATAAGATTTTCGTTGCTACAGGATTTCGGAAATGGGGAATGTCAAATGGTATTCTGGCAGCTAATATTATCTCGGACAAGATTTTAGGTCATGAAAATCGATATACTGAATTATTCTCACCTTCTCGATTCCAAGCAGACCCTTCCTTACGTAAGTTTGCGCGAATTAATGCCGATGTAGCCAAGCATTTAATTAAAGGAAAGTTAGAGTTTACGTATAATAGTATTAAATCACTTTCCAAGGATGACGCCACCGTTACACGAATCAATGGAAAAAGGGCAGGTGTCTATAAGGATCCAGAAGATAAATACCATTGTGTGGATACGACATGTACCCATATGGGGTGTGAAGTAGAATGGAATTCTGGAGAAAGAACATGGGATTGTCCATGTCATGGTTCTAGATTTTCTTACACTGGTGAGGTAGTAGAGGGACCAGCGAAGCGGCCATTAGAGCGAATTGATTTGGAGTAGGATCAAGATAGTTGCTCAAACAAATAAAAGCCATACAGCCTCTAGTTCGCTGTATGGCTAATTTTTATTCTTCTCTAACTCGCACAAATAGCAACATGATAAAGGATATTAAAACAATCGAAATAACCCATAGCCAAGCCATAGTAAGGTTACCAGACTCCATTGCAACATAGATTGCGGTAGGTATAGTTTGGGTTACACCAGGTATATTCCCTGCGAACATTAGGGTAGCGCCGAATTCACCTAAGGCACGTGCGAAACTTAATATACATCCCGTGATGAGCACCTTTGATGCTAGCGGAATCGAAACAAATAATAATAGCTTACCTTCACTTGCACCATCCAACCTAGCCGCAGCTTCAATATCTTTATCCACACCTTGGAAGGCTGATTTTGCTGATTGATACATGAGTGGAAAGGCAACGATTGAAGCTGCAACAACAGCAGCGTACCAAGTAAACATAATAGGTTGATGAAATAACCATTCCATTATTTTACCAACAAAACTATTTCTTCCAAATACGACAATAAGAAAAAATCCAACAACAGTAGGAGGGAGGACGATTGGTAGCATCATGATAGTTTCGATTATTGCTTTTCCTTTAAAAGATTTTCTAGCGAATAGTCGTCCGATTAACGTTCCGATTAGGATGACCAGAATACCAGAGATTGTAGCAACTCTTAAGGACAACCATATCGGATTAAGAAATTCTTCTGATACTAAACTAATGAGTAGTGAATCCATAATGTTCGAATACCTCTAATGAATTTTGGTTTTGTAAATAGTGATAGAAATCTTTAGCAGCTCCATAGTTCTTCGTATCGTGAATAATCCCAACTGCATAGGATATAGGTGAATGCGATGATGGGTCTGCGGTAGCGATAATGGCTACTTTATCAGACTGCAAAGCATCTGTTTTATATACGATACCAGCTTCTACATTACCGGTTTCTACATAAGCTAGTACTTGTCTAACATCCTTCGCATAAACCAACTTAGATTGAAGATCACTCCATAGATCGTAAAATTCAAGTGTTTCTTTAGCATACTTACCAGCTGGAACCGTTTCTGGTGTACCAATTGAAATACGCTGTACATCATCTTGAAGTAAGTCATCAAATTCGGAAACTCCATTATGTTCAATCGGAGCAACTAGTACAAGCTCATTTTCTAGCAATTGGGTACCATCTTCCTCCTTAATGAATCCATCTTCAACTAGACTATTAAATTTATCCTCTGCCGCAGAAAAATAGATATCAGTAGGAGCACCTTGTGCAATTTGTTGCTGCAAGGATCCTGATCCACCAAAGTTAAAACGAATATTCACATGAGAATTTTCATCCTCGTATAATTGTTTAATATCTTCTAAAGCATCTTTTAGACTAACTGCAGCTGATATGGTTAGATCAACTTCATTTGATTGGTTTACGGAATGGCTCGAGCAACCAGTTATAATCACAATCAATAGAAGTATGGAAAAAATAGGTTTCTTCTTATGTAACACGCACTTCCACCTCGCTTGAAGAATCTTGCAATCTATTTATAGTTTACTATAATAATTACCATTTTTGTTTACTAATTAAATTGAAAGGAAGGAATAAAGGGTCGTATATGGCATGTATGCTGTAGAAGTGTATGGAAAAAGTGGTTCATTTAATTCAGAAATATATCAATAAGTAGAAAATAGTATGGAGCATAGTAAATTAACATCTGCAAAAAATCACGAGTGTCATTTTATAAGAATATTGCTTTTGGAATTTCAAGAGGCAATATATAAATTGTTGATCACCCTTCTAGTTAACCATAATTTATTTATGTAAATTAAATAAATGATTTGTTTAATTTGTAAAAAAATGGATGCTGCAAGAAGCGAATTCTAAGAGAATTATCTGGGTGATTGTACATAAATGCAAAGTAAATTCGCCTGAGAACGAAGAAGAATCAAAGAAAACAGTCGTAAAACCCAATAATATCAAGGTTTTACGACTGTTTTTATGCACGAAAAAACATAAGTGATTAGAGGTTTTAAGTGTTTTAATGAAAGAATCGGGATACATCTTTGTTCTTCATCGCTCTTTTCTTCTGTTCATTGTTAACATGCGTATAAATCTGAGTTGTATTAAGATTGCTATGACCCATCAGTTGCTGAATTGTCACTAAATCTACACCATCACGAACCATTCCGGTTCCAAAGGTATGCCGTAATTTATGAGAAGATAATTTCTTTTGCTTTAAATAATGAAAACCTGGTTGTTGGGTTAACCGTTCAAAGGTTTCTTCCGTTATCTCTTGAATTCTCCTTCTGGAAATACGAGTTCCACGCTTTGAAAGAAAAAAGGCATTAGCATGATCAGGCTTCGGAACTCCTCGATACATTTTCTCGTATTCTAACAACAGTTGATACAATGGAATGGGGAGGGGGATATAACGTGTTTTATTTCCCTTTCCCAATACCTCGATACCAGGTTCGTCTTCATCTCGAATTAAATCCGATAAGTTTAGGTTATAAACTTCTACTACTCGCAATCCAGCCAAACTCATTAACATAAGAATACATCTATTTCGGATATGATATTGCCCTGGTGCAATGGATAAAAGAAATTGTTCCAGCTCCTTGTCACTGAGATATGTAGGCAGGCGACCATTCTCTTGCTTGGCCATATCTACTTCTAAAGCCGGATTATAGGATAGATATTCTGCCTTCACTAAGGATTTAAAAAAAGTACGAAGGGTCATTAACCGTCTATTTCGGCTTGATTTTGCTGCGTTCCGATGTTGCTTTCTTAAAAACGATGCTATATCTCTTTTAGATACGGTGTTCAGCTCAACACATTCGCTTTCTCCAAGATTTATATACTCCAGGAATAGCTTTACATCATAAAAGTAAGAGTGGATCGTAAAATCGGAATACCCTAAATCCTCTAAATATGTTTGGAATATCTCTAACTCTTCATCATAGTACGATAGAATTTCTTGTTTCAGATCTGTAGCATTACTTTCGGCTATTTTCAGTGTATGTCACTCCTTTGATAGATAATCGATGACCTTATTATACTGTAATTTCATTTTAACCGCACATAATAACAATTATGTGCGGTTAGATGGTAGAAAATGGGGGTAATATTGCTATAAATACACTATAATTATCATATTTTTCGCTCAATTAAGGAGCATTTAAGCAGTAAAGAAATGATCTAGAACCATGACAATGGATAAAAAAGGGATTATTGTGTAAATGAAGCAAGCTGGAGTAATTGTGTTGTTAGAAGAAATAGTAGCGAAAGAAATTATTTGAGAAAATTTCACAAGGGATTAACAGTAGATTATTGGCTGGTCGTCGAATTTAACGACATGATCTATGATTGATACATGGAAAGTAATAGTTTGGACATGGACAAGTTATCAGAGTATATAATGTGAGCATTGGAAACTAACAATTAATATATTAAATCGAGTAAAGCCAAAAAAATGCAGCAGTAATTTTGAAAACTTTAGTTATTGATATAGGTTAATAAACTGTTAGTTATATAAAAATAGAATGATTCGGCAGCTGCTTAATTAATAAAGTTATTTAATTACAAAACGATATTTCGATCAAACACATTGTATGGCCAAATAATTTTAAGCGCGTTATATAATTAAATTTAATTTGTATAATAGCGTTTTTAAAATTTTGTCTCACTATCATGAGTATACTTTAAATGTGAGATGATATTCAGTGCTTTTTTGATAACTTCCCATAATAAGTATTATGTAAACTAGATAATTGAAAAAGCAAAATTGGATTGATTAGCTAAAGGCTGATAAGATGTCTCCTCTCTTGCTTAATTGTATACTTTTATAGATATTGAAACATATCAAGACTTTTTTAGTTAGAAATTAGTCTTGATATGCCAATTTTACGACATATTCAAAAAAACAGTCTTAAAATTTTGATCACCGAAAAGTAGGCAATCTACTTGGATCCCCTACTTTAACTATTGCACCCTTTAATTGAAAAAAGAGTTTATTGATAGCCCGACCTAGTTAACCCATATATGTCTGAATGCTCAAATACCCCTGATTTAAGAATATCTTCTTTTAAAACTCCCTCTTTTTTCATCCCAACATTTATCATTACTTTACTTGATGCGGGGTTCTTTGACATAGCCTTTGCCCAAATTCGGTTAAGATTTAGATCTTCGAAACCATATCTCACTATTTCCTTAGCAGCTTCGGTTGCATAACCATTTCCCCAATATTCTTTACCAATCCAGTACGCTAATTCAGCCTTTTTATGGGTATCGTTTATACGAATCGTCATCGTTCCAATTAAAATGTCTTCAGCTTTTAAAACAATAGCAAAAGGAAAAATATCATTTTTCATCATTTTAGGATGGTTTTCAATCCACTGTTTAGCCGCTTCTAATGGATATGGATGTGGTATGCCTAATGTTGTTTTAGAAACATCTTTGTTGCCAGCCAATTCTTGGACCCTGGTTGCATCATCTATTGTAAATTGACGAAGAATTAAACGTTCTGTTTTTAATGTTATTAACACTTCCTAACACTCCCTCAATAAAGTTAATTTTTCTTCCAAATACTCGCGTATTCTCAATATTTTATAAACACTAGTTAGTTGACACACCTTATAGATAGTTAAAAATTGAAAGTAATTCAATTTATTTACAGGTTGG